>CAYMHN010000014.1:0-16497 GCA_964390235.1 uncultured Candidatus Competibacteraceae bacterium | reverse complement strand
CCGGTCTGCTGTTGACCACCGAAGCCATGGTCGCCGAGAAGCCCAAGAAGGACGACAAGACGCCGCACATGCCACACGGCGGCATGGACGATTTCTGAGCGCCGCACCCGACCTCGCTGTACCCCGAACCCCGCCCAATGGCGGGGTTTTTCTTTGGTCAGGTCCAGCCAGGCCTGGACCCGGGCCCGCTGCGCCAACGAACCGCTTGTCAGCAGCCAGTCACCTCGGCTGCTGGTTTTTCATTCCGGCAAGCCCTGCCTATACTCGAAACTAGTCCATCTTGTGTCGCCATGAGGTTGGTCCATGCGGAATCAGGCCTTGATCGTCGATACCAATGTCAGGGAATTCTTCCAGGGACTGGTCAGCGAAGCGGTTGTCAAGCAGCAGGTGGCTGCGACCGAGGAAACCCAGTACTACGTGGTCAATCTGCTGGTCTCGTTCGCCGATACCCGGACCCTGTACGAATCGACCCCGGACGGCCTGATGATCAAGCCGCTGGCGGGGCTTTATGGCGAAGCGATCAACGCCCCCAGCGGGGAACTGCGGCATCAGGCGCTGCGCAGGTTGGGCGATCTGGCACTGTTCGTGGCCGGTGTGTTCACCGACAGTCTGAATCGCAAGCCGGTGGACGTGGACTACTACATCGCCATGGGTGGCAATGCCTATGGCTACCTCTCCGATACCACCCGCAAAGCCGGGCGCTGGCAGGCGCTCAGCGAGGTCTTCGGCGAACTGGCCGACAAGTTTCCGCTGTTCGTCGATGTGCTGGGCGAGGTCTGCGAACATGCCCACTTCCGTAATGATCGCGACATCATGCGAGTGTACGAACTCTGGGTACGCACGGGCAGCCCGCGGGCTGCCCGGCAGCTGCGCAAACTGGGTATCGAACCGGCCAGCGGTTCGGTCAGCCGTCACCAGCACTGAAGCGCATGCCTGCCGGGGACGCCACGGGCACGACAAGTACTCCGGACCTGGCAGCGCTCAACGCCTTGCAGCAGCGGCTTGAATGGTTGTACGAGGTGCGACTCGACTATCGGGTCGGCGATTTCGTGATCACTGATCCGGTGCTGGCCAATGCGCTGGAAGGCAATCCCGGAGCCAGACCGGTGGCCGAGAAACTGCTGGTTCACCAGCATGAGGATGGGCTGGATCTGACGCTATACCTCGATGCCGAATTACTGGAACGCTTGCTGCAATCCGACGCCCTGGGCGAGGGCGGCAACCCCGCCGAACAGCTGGCCGATTATTGCACGGTGCTGGAAGGCGTCAGCCATTTTCTGTATCTGGGCTGGCATGCCACCCACGGGCGCGACGTTACCCCGCTGGAGCTGGAGATGCAGGCGGAAATCGACAAATATGTCCTCTCGGCCCGGCGGATGCCGCATCGACAAGCCCCCGCCCAACTGCACCGCTGGCTGTTCGACCGGGCGGATTTCGCGGCCGACCTGGAACGCCCGGAGCTGGAGCGCTACCGTGACGCCAGCCGCTACGCCAGCGCCTACTGCCGGCAGCTGGCCCAACGCTATCTCGGATCACCGGGCGGTGATGCCGCCTTGCTGAACGAGTTGCGCCGCTTCTACCGCTTACCACTGCACCACAAGATCCAGCGGATCGGGCGTCGGCACTAGATGTTGAAACTCTCGCCGCAACCGCACTCGCCCTTGACATTGGGGTTGCGGAACTTGAAGGCTTCACCCAGACCTTCCTTGCGAAAGTCCACTTCGGTGCCGTCCAGAAACGACAGGCTGTCGCGCTTGACCACCACCTTGACCGCATGGCTTTCGAACACGGCATCGTCGGGGCCGATCTCATCGGTCAGATCGACCACATAAGCCCAGCCGGAGCAACCGGTTTTCCTGACGCCGAGGCGCAATCCGGCGCTTTGGCCGCGATCGACCAAGTAGGATCTGACCCGATCGGCGGCACTTTCCGTCAACGTAATCGCCATCATCAACCTCCTGAATCTCGAGTGCTATCAACATAATCATCAATCATGGCACGTACCGCAGCCATGGCCAATACCGCGCAATGCAGCTTGGCCGGCGGCAGCTCCAGCGCCGCTGCGATCAGGCGATCGTTCAGCCCGGCGGCCTGCTCCAGGGTGCGTCCCATCAGCCAGTCACTGACCCAGGATGCGGCGGCGATGGTCGCCCCGCAGCCATAGGCCTGAAATCGGACATCGGCAATCCGGCCCGGGTCATCAAGCCGGCTTTGCAGTACGATTACACCACCGCGCCGGGGATCACCCACCCATACCACCCTAGCATTTCCGACCGGCACAAGGCCAGCCCGCGACGGTTGCCGGAAATGCTCCATCAGGGTAGTGCTGTACGGCATGATCTCAGCTGTTGAGTGTTAGCTTCATGATATGGGGGCGACGCCCGACCGCATCAAGAGCGCCGCTGATCCTGTACCGAGCTCAGCATGCCGCGCAGGATGTTGATCTCGTTCTGATCGGGCCGCGCCCGGTTGAACAAGCGTCGCAGTCGGCGCATCAGATGGCGCGGATTGGCCGGGTCGAGAAAGCCGGTCTCCAGCAATACCTCCTGCAAATGGCCGTAAAATCGCTCCAGTTCCTCGGCGGGTGCCGGCAGCGAATCCGGCGGCACGCCCGCATGCGGCAGCAGGGCGGCCATCCGCAATTCATAGGCCAGCACCTGCACCGCAGCGGCCAGATTGAGCGAGCTGTAATCCGGATTGGCCGGAATGCGCACCATGTAATGGCAGCGATCCAGCTCCTCGTTGCTGAGCCCGGAACTCTCCCGGCCGAAGACCAGTGCCACTGGCGCCCGCACCGCCATTTCGAGCAACAGGCCGGCGGCACTGCGGGGATCCAGTTCCGGGCAGGACAGCCCGCGCCGCCGGGCGGAAGCCCCCATGACCAGCACGCAATCGCCCACCGCCTGGTCGAAATCATCGACCACCCGGGCGCCATGCAGCACGTCGTCGGCCCCGGAGGCCATGGCGGTTGCCTCGACACAGGGATAGCGCTGCGGCTGCACCAGCACCAGCTGCCGCAAGCCCATGGTCTTCATGGCCCGGGCGCTGGCACCGATATTGCCGGGATGGGTGGTCCCCACCAGTACCAAGCGCACCTGGTCCAGACCCGGTCCAGCATCATCGTTCATGCTTTGCTATCATGCACAGCCTTTCAGCCACTCGTAATCCGTGCAATGCACCCTACCCTGACCATCGCCCGGCGCGCCGCCATCGGGGCCAGCAAGATCATTCTGCGCCATTATGAGAACCTGGATCGGATCACCATCAATGCCAAGCGGCGCAATGATCTGGTCAGCGAGGTCGATGTGCAGGCCGAACGGGAAATCGTCCAGATCCTGCGCCGCACCTTCCCGGATCACGCCATCCTGGGCGAGGAGGGCGGCCAGTCGGGTTCGGCCAGTGACGACCATCAGTGGCTGATCGACCCCCTGGACGGCACCACCAACTATCTGCACGGCCTGCCGCTGTTCTGCATCTCCATCGCCTACCGCCAGCGTGGCCGACTGGAAAGCGGTCTGATCTACGACCCCTTGCGCGATGAATTCTTCACCGCATCGCGCGGCGGCGGCGCCCAGATGAACGACCGCCGCATCCGCGTCACCCCGCGGCTGGGGCTGGAGGGCGCCCTGCTGTCGGTCGGGCTGCCGCCCTGGAAAGTCGACCAGTTGCAAGGCTTTCTCAGCGTCACCGGCGATCTGATCCAGCAGGGAGCGGTCGTGCGTCGCACCGGCTCCGCGGCGCTGGATCTGGCCTATGTGGCCTGCGGCCGGCTGGACGGCTTCTGGGAGATGGGTCTGAACCCCTGGGATATCGGCGCCGGCGCGCTGCTGGTCCAGGAGGCCGGCGGCCTGGTCAGCGATTTCGTCGGTGGCCATGACTACCTGCACAGCGGCAATGTGGTTACCGGCAACCCCAAGATATTCAAGGCCCTGCTGAAAACCATCCACGCCCATCGGGATACCCTGGAAGACCGTGCGGCCGGCTGAGGTGTGGCCGGCTGAGGTGTGGCCGGCTGAGGTGTGGCCGGACCGATCAGGGACTTTCCTCGGCCTCGGTCTTGGGCTGCTTGATCACCAGATCGTCGCGTTTCAGGCCCAGCGCCAGCGCGCCGGCCGTCGCCACGTAGATCGACGAGTAGGTACCGACGCCGATACCGATCAGCAGCGCCAGGGCGAAGTTCTGGATCACCGGACCACCCAGCAGCAGCAGCACCAGGGCCGCCAGCAGCGTGGTGCCGCTGGTGATCAGGGTCCGGCTCAGGGTCTGGTTGATCGAGGTGTTGACGATCGCTATCGTCGTCCCCTTGCGGATACGCCGGAAGTTCTCGCGGATCCGGTCCAGCACCACCACCGAATCGTTGACCGAGTAGCCGATCACCGCCAGCACCGCCGCCAGCACAGTCAGATCGAATTCGATCTGGAACAGCGCGAACACCCCGATGGTGATCAAGGCGTCGTGCGCCAGCGCCAGGATGGTGCCGACGGCCAGGCGCCACTCGAAGCGCAGGGTGACGTAGATCAGAATGCCGATCAGGGCATACAGCAGGGCCAGGCCACCCTGCTCGACCAGTTCGCTGCCGACCTGCGGACCGACGAATTCGATCCGGCGCATCTCGACCCGCGGGTCGATGGCCCGCAAGGCATTCAGTACATCGGTGCTCAGTTCGGCCGAATTCAGGCCCTCGCGCGGCGGGATCCGGATCAGCACTTCCCGGGAAGTGCCGAAATGCTGGGCCTGGGCGTCGTCGAAACCGGACTCGGCCAACACCGAGCGCACCACGGGGATTTCCACCGCTTGCGGATAGCCGACCTCGACCATGGTGCCGCCGGTGAAATCCAGCCCCCAGTTCATGCCCCGCACCAGGACGATCAACAGCGCGGCGACGACCAGCCCGGCGGAGGCCAGCATGGCCGGGCGGCCGATGTGCATGAAATCGATATGGGTGTCCTTGATCAGTTCGCGCATCATTAGCGTCCTCATATCGGCAGGGTTTGCAGACGCCGGCCGCCATAGGCCGCGTTGATCACCCCGCGCGCCGCGACGATGGCGGTGAACATCGAGGTCACGATGCCGATCGACAGGGTAACGGCAAAGCCCTTGACCGGGCCGGTGCCGAAGCCGAACAGCACGAGGGCCGCGATCAGGGTGGTGATGTTGGCGTCAAGAATGGTGCTGAACGCCTTGCTGAAGCCGGTGTTGATGGCTGCCTGCGGCGAGTTGCCGAGTTTCAGCTCCTCGCGTATTCGCTCGAAGATCAGCACATTGGCATCGACCGCCATGCCCAGGGTCAGTACGATGCCGGCGATACCCGGCAGGGTCAGGGTGGCCTGCAACATGGACAGCACGGCGATGATCAGCACCACATTGACCGCCAGCACCAGATCGGAGATCAGCCCGAAAGCCCGGTAATAGAACGCCATGAAGACGATGATCAGGGCGAACGCCAGCAGCGCCGCCCTGAAGCCCTGGTCGATGTTCTCCTGACCGGCGCTGGGTCCCACGGTGCGCTCCTCGATGATGCTGATCGGCGCCGCCAGCGCGCCGGCCCGCAGCAGCAGCGCCAGATTGCGCGATTCCTGGGCACTGTTCAGCCCGGTGATCATGAACCGGCGGCTCAGCCGGTCGCGGATGGTGGCGACATTGATCACCTCCTCGGTGGTGAAATTCTCGCGCACCAGTTCTCCGTCGACTTCACGGGTTTCGGTCTTGGTCTCGATGAACACCACCGCCAGCAAGCGGCCGATATTGGCCCCGGTCACGTCCTCGAAGCGCCGTGCGCCGGTGCCGTCCAGGGTGATGAACACGGCCGGCTGACCCGCCTGCTGGTCGATCCCCGAGGCCGCGTCGGTGATCGAATCGCCGGTCAGGATGACGCGCCGCTGCAACAATACCGGCCGCCCCTGGCGGTCTTCGTAAAGTCTCGAATTCAAAGGGGTACGCCCGGTCTGGGCGGCGAGTATCGGGTCGTTTTCCTCATCCACCAAGCGGAACTCCAGGGTCGCCGTCGCGCCCAGGATCTCCTTGGCTCTGGCGGTATCCTGCACGCCGGGCAGCTGTACCACGATCCGATCCGAACCCTGCTGCTGGATGATGGGTTCAGCCACCCCCAGCTCGTTGACCCGATTGCGCAGGGTGGTGATGTTCTGTTGCAGCGCGAAGCGGCGCTTTTCGCTGATATCCTGTTCGGTCAGGCGCAGCCGCAACTCGTCGGTCTGTTCGATGCTCTCGACGTCCAGTTCGGGCAGCTGATTGGCGATCAGCGCCCGCGCCTGGACCGTCTCCTCGGCGCTGCGCAGACTGACGCGCACCCCGCCCGCCGGGTCCCGGCCCAGCGCGTTGTAGCGGATCCGCGCATCGCGCAGCATGCCACGCAGCGTCTCCACGTAGGCCTCCTCGCTCTGGCCAAGCACGGCATCCATGTCCACCTCCATCAGAAAGTGGACACCACCGCGCAGGTCCAGACCCAGATACATCGGGTTCAGGCCCAGGGCCTGCATGAAACCGGGGGTAGCGGGAGCCAGGTTGAGCGCCACGGTATAGTCGCGCCCCAGCAGCAGGCGCAGCTCATCGGCCGCCCTGAGCTGGATCTCGGTATCGGGAAACCGGATCAGCAGCTGTTGCCCGTCCAGCAGGGCGCTGCGAAACGGAATGCCATCGCTTTCGAGCTGGTTGGTCACCCGCGAGTACAGGGTCTGATCCACCGCCACGGTAGGCCGGGTCGAAGAAATCTGTACCGCCGGGTCTTCCCCGAACAAGTTGGGCAAGGCATACACGGCACCGACCAAGACCACCACACCGATGATCAGGTATTTCCACCAAGCGTATTGGTTGATCATGAATCACTCTACCCGGGTCATAGCTCGCCCTTGATGGTGCCCTTGGGCATCAGCGAGGCCACGGCGTGCTTCTGCACCCTGAGCTGGATACCATCGGTCACTTCCAGTTGCACGAAGTTGTCCCCCACTTCGGTGATGCGGCCGAGCACCCCGCCGCCGGTGACTACCTCATCGCCTTTCTTGAGCGCTTCGACCATCTGTCTATGCTCCTTGGCGCGCTTGGTCTGGGGGCGGATCAGCAGAAAATAGAAGGCGACGATCAGCAGAATGGGAAACAGCAGACCGATCATGCTGCCGCCGGTGGGATCGCCCTGGGCCCAGGCATCGGAGATGAAGAAATTCATGGCAAACGCTTTCCTGATAGCTCGATTGTAGATTGAAGACAGCGTCGCCGGGCCATTGACCCGGCGATTATGAAAAGCTTGCATTATACACAGCCTACCGGCTTTGACTCTGATTCTTTGAGAATTTTACGCTACGGGAATTCCCTGCACACCCGAGGCGGCGGTCACGCTCGGTTCCGGGACCGAGGCATCCAGTGCCTCTATCTCATCCAGACGGTTGCGGTATTCGCCTGAGTCACGCGCTGCATAGTTGAGGTTGCGCAGCAGGCCGGTCAGCCGGGTGAAGTGATCCTGTGCCGCCGCCTTGTCGGCGAAGGCGTAATCGCGTTCGACCAAACGCACGACGCGGTCGAACAGTTCCTGCTGCCGCGCGGGGGAAACCGAGACATCGACCGGATCGAAGGCATCCTGCTGCAGATAAACCATGTCGAGAAACAGCGCCTTCTGGCGGATGACGAAATCGGTCAGGGTCACCCCTTCCTCGCCGGTGACCTGCATCATCCGGGCAACCGACTCACCGCGCTCGAGCAATTGCAGCATTGCTCGCACCCGCCTGACCCAACCGGTGCCGAGGTGCTCGGCATACCAGGGTTCGAGTTGATCCAGGTAACGCGACCATGAAAGCAGGGGATCGACCGCCGGGTAGAAGCGTTTGTAGGCACGATCCGCGCTGAGCCCGAGAAAGGTCTTGACGGCACCGAGTGTGGATTGGGTCACCGGTTCCTCGAAATTACCACCCGCGGGCGAAACCGTGCCGATCATGGTAAGGCTGCCGATACTGCCATCGTTGGTGCGCAAGAGACCAGCGCGCTCGTAGACACTCTTGATCGCCGAATCGAGATAAGCGGGGTAGGCCTCCTCCCCCGGTATCTCTTCCAGTCGCCCCGAGGTCTCGCGCATGGCCTGCGCCCAGCGCGAGGTGGAATCGGCGATCAGCAGCACTCTCAAGCCCATCTGGCGATAGTATTCGCCGATGGTGATGCCGGTATAGATCGAAGCCTCGCGGGCAGCCACCGGCATCGAACTGGTATTGCAGACGATGACGGTGCGATCCATCAGCGACCCACCGGTTTTCGGATCCTTGAGCTTCGGTAGTTCGGTGATGGTCTCGACCACCTCGCCGGCCCGCTCACCACACGCCACGATTACCACGACATCGACGTCGGCATAGCGGGCGATCAGGTTCTGCAGCACCGTCTTGCCGGCACCGAACGGACCCGGAATGCATGCCATGCCGCCCTCGGCGATCGGGAAGAAGGTATCGATCAGCCGGATGGTCGTGATCAGCGGGGACTCGGGGTAGAGCCGCTCGCTGTAGCGACGACGCAACAGGCGTTCCGGAATGGCGCGGCGGACCGGCCAATTCTGGGCCAGGGTCAGGGTGCGCTCCTGACCTTGGCCATCGCGCAGACGCGCGATCGGTTCGTCCGAGGTGAACGTTCCGTCCTGAATCCAGGCGAGTTCGACCGGCTGATCCAGATCGAACGGGACCATGATCTTGTGCCTGATCGCCCCTTCGGCAACGGTACCCAGCGTATCACCGCCACGGAGCATGGCGCCGCTGCGGGCCATCGCCTTGAACGGCCATTTCGCCGCGGGGTCGAGACCAGGCACCGCGACGCCGCGCGGCAGAAAGAAGCCGTGCGCCAGTGCCAGCTTTTCCAGCGGGTTCTGCAGCCCGTCATAGACGCTGCCCAGCAGGCCGGGACCCAGGCGGATGGAGAGTAGTTCACCGGTCTGCAGCACCGGATCACCGATCCCGACCCCGGCCGTGCTCTCGAACACCTGCGCATCCGCGGTATCGCCCCGCACCCGAAGCACTTCGGCCTGCAAGCGCTCCTGGTAGCTCCCCGTACCCTGGCGGGTCGGGAGGATCAGCACGACCTCGTTCTTGACCAGCTTCGCTCGGCTGCTGGTCAGCTGGAGACGGACGATGTCTTCCTGGACCGCGACGATGCGGGCGGTCGGAGTCGATTCGCTCATTGGCCGACCCTGGCGGTCGGTATGGCGAGATCGCCGCGGCTGGCGGCGACCAGGGCGACGAAGCGTCGGGTGGCGGCTTCGGCATCATAAGCGACCCGGCGCTCGACCAGTTGAAAGCGCAGGCAATAGATAACGACGGCGGTGAAATCGAAATCATGGCCGACGGCGAATCGGCCGGTGGTCCGCCAGATCTCGGCCATGATCAGCCGCTCCAGTCCGACCGGGTCATCGTTGCGCAAATGCTCGGCCGCCTCCAGCACCCAGGGAAACGGTCGGGCCACGCCGAACCCCGGCTCCTGCCAGTTCTGGCGGATGGTGGCGACCCAACGCCCGAAACCCCGGACCGCACCGGGAGGCGGTGCCGCCTCACCGCGCTGGCGCCGCCTGAGTGCGGCCAGCAGCGTACGCATTTCCAGGCGGTGCGTCACGAGCTGGCGCAACGTGGCGCAGTGCAGCCGCGCCATCAAGGCTTCGCCACGACTCACCAGTTCGGCATCGCTGACCTGCAGGCGCAGACGATCCCAGCCCAGCAAATCGAGGATGTCGGCAAGCAAGCGGGCATCGGGATCGGCGAGACCGCGCAGTCGCTGATCGAGACGCAGCCTGGAGATCGGCGTCTGTTTGGCGGCGAACAGATCGCCCAAGGCCGGCAAGCTGGCCACCAGGGTGATGTAGGGTGGAACCGCTAGTGCCGGAATACCCACTAACCGATCACTCCGTCGAGCAGTGCCCGGAACCGTGGCTGCAGATGCTCCAGGATCACCCCGGCGACCGCTCGATCGGAAAGATCGAGGAGGATATCGCGATCTCCAAGCCGTACCTTGATGCCAGCTTCGGTGTCCTCCGATCGGCCCAGGGTGACGCCATCGCGCAGGAGTTCGCCAGCGACGCCGAGCACGAAACTACCCAGTGCGCCCTCGCGCAATTCCTCGGGGCGGCGACGCAGCTCGTCGAGACCGATGACGTCGGCCGGCAGCAATACCTCGACCCGTTTCTCGGACGCGACATCAGCCGCTTCGGCCGCGCGGCCGACGATCTCGACAATCAGCTGCCGCAACAAGTCCTGGTCGCGCATCTGACGCGTCACCAGTCGCGAGATCTCGCCCTTGAACCGGTCGGCGAGTTGCTGCTTGAGATCGAGTACGGCATCGCGCATCGCAACCCGGAGCGCTTCGCGCCCGCCGCGTTCGAGATTGGCAGCCTCGCGCTTGGCCTCATCAAGCAGTGCCGCGGCCTCTTGTTCAGCAGCCTCGCGGATTGCCCTGGCCCTGGCTTCGGCATCCGCGATCAGCCGATCGGCGACCTCTCTGCCGGCGGCGACACCTTCCGCCTGCAAACGCTCCAACAGGGCTTCGACGCCCGACGCGGTCGGCTGGCCCGTAGTTTCGCGCATCGTGACGCCTCAGCCCGGAATATCGCCGGCAAGTACCAGCGCAAAGATGAAGATGAAGGTGGCGAAACCCTCGACCAGGGCGGCGGGGGCCAGCGAGAGGCCGAAGATTTCCGGCTTGTCCTTGGCGGCACTGATCGCGGAGGCGCAGACCCGGCCCTGCATGACACCGGAATAGAGCAGCGCCATGCCGGCGAAGAGACCGATGCCGAACAGGGCGCCGGCATTATCCGGGGTTACCGCACGATTGAGGGTGAGCATCACGACGATGCCATAGATGACTTGCGAGGACGGCATGGCCGAGATACCGACGAAGCGGCCATAGCCGCTGTCGGTCTCGAGCATGGCGCCGATCGCCGCCTGGCCGGCGAGGGCACAGCCGATGATGCTGCCGACAGCCGCCAAGGCCATGACGCCGTAGATGCCGGACCAGCCGAGCATGATCACGAGTTCGTTCAAAGCGTGAACTCCTTTTTGGCAAAAGCCTTGAATGGATAGCCTTCTTCGGTGAGGGCCCAGCCGAAGAACTCGATGAAATTGAGCCTGAGACCATGCACCACCCCGCTCATGATACCGATAGCGAGATTGATGGCGTGGCCGAAGACGAGGACCAGACCGGCCAGCAACACACCGATGCCGGGCAGGGCCGCGTTGACCTGGGCCGCGAGACCGTTGAAGGTGACGGCGAGCGATGCGGTCGCGAGGCCGAGCGCGAACAGCCTGAGATAGCTCAGGACATCGCCGAACAGCCGGGTCATCCGGGTGAGTTCCAGCAATCCCGCAAAGCCCCGTGCGGTACAGCCGTAGCCCACCAGGCCGAAACCGCCAGCGAGCAGCAGCCGGCCGAGCATGGATTCGGTGCCCGATAGCCAGAGGGTCAGGCCACCGGCCAGAGTAACGATCCAGCCCAGAGGGACGAAAACCAGGCGCGTCGTTCGACTCAGCCAGGCGAGCATGGCGTTGCCGATGGCGATGTGCAGGACGCCGATCACCACGGCGACCCGCATCATCATCTCGAAATCGCTGACATCGATGACGGCGAGCGCGGCCAGCAGACTGCCGGCCGGAGGGGCGAGGCCGAAATAGCTGCCGGCAAGCACCCCGTAGACCAGGGAGGTGGCGAGGACGACCGCACCCAGCAGCCTGATCCGCCGACCAGTGGCGGAGCCGGCGAGGCGCCGCCAGGCGAAGATACCCACGGTGCCGAGCAGGATGGCATAGCCGGCGTCCGCCAGGATCATGGCGAAGAACAGGGCGAATGATCCGAAAACCACGAGTCCGGGGTCCCAGCTGCGATAGGCCGGGGTCTGGTAGAAATTGACCAGATCAGGGCCACCGGCGGCGACTCCGCTGGCTTCGAGCAGGGTCGGCGGATACTCGGCCGGTCCGGGCTCAGCGGTCAGCAGGGCCAGCTCGCAGCGCGTTGCCAGCACCTCGACTGTCGCCAGTCGGTCGACCGGAACCCAGGCCTGAACGGCGAACAGCGCGGCAGCGTCAGCAGTCATGGACAGGGCTTGATCGAGGACGGCGCGGTCCTCGGCCAGCGCCAGATTGGCACCCAGCAGCTGCAGATTGCGCGTCAAGGCAACCCGCTCGGCGGCCGTTTCTTCGAGCGCGAGTTCGATCTCGTCGAGTTCTTCCACTAGCGCCGAAAGCGACCGGTCACCCGTATGACTGCGAGGAACCGGCAGGAGATCGTCTGGCGGTTCGTCACCGGCGATGATGACGACGAATAGCCGCGTCGCCTCGCGATGCACCAGCTGCCAGGGTAGAGCCAGCCGATCGAGTGCGCGCCGGTGCTTGACCGGGAGAACATAGAACCAGAGACGCATGCCGGCGAGATCCGCGAGCGGCGGGAAGCGAAAGTCTCCCCAGTGCGCGAGCGTGGCGATGCGCTGGACGAGGAAATCGCGCCGATCGGCGAGATCGCGGTTGCGCTGCTTGTTGGCCAGGACCGTATCGACGAAGGCCTCGACGTCGAACGTGGCGTCGCGCTGGCGCTGCCGACCGCGTTCCGGCGTCTCGGCCAGGTAATGCAGAGCCGCATGGGCCCGTCGCGCCCGCCCGGTACGCGGCTCTTCCAAAGGATCGGGCTCGCGCAGGGGAACCAGATGCGCACAACCGGCCACCTGCAAAGCTTCCAGGACAGGGCGCTTTTCATGAATCAAGCCGCACAGGGTCACTTTGCGCAGAGGAGCGATGCTCATGCAGTCATGGCCTGCTTGCGCTTGGCGAGCTTCGCCGTCACCACGGCGGCCCGTTCGGCGTCGCCGAGATGAATGCGGATGCGGCGAAGATTGACCTCGGTCCCGGGAATCAGCACTTTCTCGAACAGATTGACCCGCTGGGTCACCTTCTTCAGCGCGGCTTCCAGCAACTCGATCCGATGCTGCGCCACGTCGATCCCGACTTCCAGCCGCAATACCTCGGCCAGCCGCCGAACCAGCTGGTCCACCCAATGCGGGCAGACCAGGAGACCGTATTCCCGAATCTCGATCTCCACCGCTTCGACCACGGGCAGCAACACACCGACGATGTTCTCTTCGCTCAACCGTACCGCCCGGATGGCAGCCAATCCATCGAGATCCAGCTCATGCCCGGCCAGCATGGGCAAGGTCTCGCCGACCGATCGCACCAGTCGGTCGCGTTCGGCCCGCAGGGTGGCAACCCGGTCCCGCGCCTTGTTGCGTTCGGCGATGAGCTGGCGGCGTTTGAGATCGAGTGCGGGCAGAAAGCGCCAATAGGTATCGAGCCGACCCTTCTGCTGGCTCAGAGAAGCCTTGTTCAAAGCCAATCTAGCCATCCGATCGTCGCTCGCCGGGGTAATACTTCGCGATCAGTTCATCCTTCATCAACAGCTGCTCGGGTGGGAAGCACTCGGCCATGGTCGTCCAGCCGAGATCGAGGGCGTCTTCGAGCTTCAGGGCGACCCGGATATCCATGAAACGCTCCTTGAACAGCCGGCCGAAGCGCAGGAGTTGGTGGTCATAATCGGAAAGCTCGAACGCCATCGCTTCCTTCTGGGCCGCATCGCGTGCTCCAGCGTAGAGACGGATCATGGTGTTCATGACCTGCCCGTGATCCTCGCGAGTGCTCTTGCCGATGACATGCTGCTTGAGCCTGGACAGCGAACCGAACGGGTCGATCATCCCGTCCTTGAGGTAGAACTGTCCCTCGGTGATGTAACCGGTGTTGTCCGGGACCGGATGGGTGACGTCGTCACCCGGCATGGTCGTCACGGTGAGCACGGTGACCGAGCCACCACCCTTGAAGTCACACGCCTTCTCGTAGCGCCGAGCGAGCTGCGAATAGAGATCGCCCATGTAGCCACGATTGGATGGCACCCGTTCCATGGCGATGCCGACCTCCTTCAAGGCATCGGCATAGGCCGTCATGTCGGTGAGCAGGACCAGTACGCGTTTCTTGTCGTCGACGGCGAAGCGTTCGGCGACGGCCAGCGCCATGTCGGGCACCAGGAGCCGCTCGACCACCGGGTCGGAGGCCTGGTTCACGAACATCACGGTGCGGGCGAAAATCCCCGCATCCTCGAAGCTGGTGCGGAACAACCAGTAATCGTCGAAGATCAGTCCCAGCCCTCCGAAGACGATGATATCGGCGTCCGCCTGGATACCGATGCGGGCAAGAAACGCATTGTAGGGCTCGCCGGCCACCGAAAAAATCGGGATCTTCTGACTCTCGACCAGACAGTTGAACACATCGATCATCGGCACATCGGTGCGGATCATCTTCGACGCCAGAACCCGTCGCGCCGGGTTCGCCGCCGGTCCGCCAATGGCGATTTTCGGATCGTGGTCGAGATCGGGTCCGCCATCGATCGGTTGTCCATTTCCGCCGAAGATCCGACCCAGGATGTTGGCCGAATAGGTCACGTTCGGGGGATGGCCGAGAAAGCTCACCGTGGCGGCGGTCGATAGGCCCTTGGTACCCGAAAAGACCTGGAGCGAGGCGACATTGCCGTCGATCCGGGTGACCTGAGCCAGAAAATGCCGACCATCCGTCTCGTCGACCATCGCCAGATCGCCGAAGCAGGGTTTTCCGCCCGCCTCACGCCCGCTTTCCGGCAGGGCGATCTGCAAGATGTCGCCGACGATGGCCAGCACCTTGGAATAACGGATGATCCCGGTATGCAATGGATCCGCCTGCGTATGGGTTTGATCGACGGACTATTATCGGGCCGACTCAGCCCTGTTCAAAGCCGCTCAGCACATTGACCGCGTTGATCCCTATGGCCTCGACCGCGTAGCCCCCTTCCATCACGAACAGGGTCGGCATACCAAGCCGGGCCAGGCGCTGGCCGATGCGTGGATAGTCGCCGACATCGAGCCGGAAACGCGAGATCGGATCGTCCTTGAAGGTATCCACCCCCAGCGAGACCACCAGTGCGTCGGGGGCATATTGGTCGATCCGCCGGCAGGCATCCTCCAGCGCCTCGTACCAGGCATCGAAGTCCGTGCCCCAAGGCAGTGGATAATTGACATTGTAACCCTCGCCGGCAGCGACTCCCCGCTCGTCGGCATGGCCGAGAAAATAGGGGAATTCCTGGCGCGGGTCGCCGTGCAGCGATAGAAACAGCACCTCGTCACGATCGTAGAAAATCGACTGGGTGCCGTTGCCGTGGTGGTAATCGACATCCAGGATCGCCACCCGCGCCGCGCCCTGATCGAGAAACGCCCAAGCGGCGATGGCCGCGTTGTTGAGAAAGCAGTAACCGCCGTAGTAATCCGCCGCCGCGTGGTGGCCCGGCGGCCGGCACAGGGCGAACACCGCCCGCTCGCCGTTAACGATCAACCGCTGCCCGGTCAGGGCGACATTGGCCGAGCCGGTGATCGCCCGCCAGGTGCCGGCGGTGATCGGGGTGCCGGCATCGAAGGAAAAATACGACAGCTTGCCGTCGATGGCATCCGGCTCGATGTCGCTGCGCATGCCGCGCACCGACCAGTTCAGCGGCAGGGCATCGTAGTCGCCATGCGCCCGCACCCAAGCCTCCCAGGCGGTCTCCAGAAAGCGCAAATAGTTATCGGCATGCACCCGAGCCAGCGGCGCGCGGCCGAAATCCTCCGGCTCCAGCACCGGCCCCAGCCCGACCTCGCGTACCCGAGCGATGATCAGCTCGGCCCGTTCCGGCTTCTCGAAGCAAGGCAACAGCTTGCCGTCGATCAGTTCGGCGCGACCGTGTTGCAGGCGATGGTCATCGGTATGGATGGTTTTCATGCGCTCTCGATGGTGATATGCGCGGCATCCCAGGCTCCCGGCCAGACTTCGGCGGCCTCGGCGCGCAGTTGGCGGATCAGGTCCAGCGGCAGTTCGCGGGCGATCAGCAGGGGTCCGGCGCCCTCCACGTGGTCGGTCGGCGGCAGCTCGGCGGCGATACCGGTCAGCCCCAGGGCCTGCTCGCAGGGCACGAAGACGCCGGCGCCGCCGGTATAGATGGGGTGCTTGGCGCGTGGCTGGCCGCTGCAACCGACCATGCAGACCGTGGCGAACAGCTCCACCGCCCGGGCCCGGCAACAGTTGGCGACCCGCCAGTAGCCGCCGCGACTGGTCATCGACGGCACCAGCAGCAGATCCGGCTGATAAGGCGCCAGCCGCGCCGCCAGGGCGGGCAGTTCGCTGTCCAGGCAGATCACCATGGCCACCCGCCAGCCCCGCCAGTCGAACAACCGCAAGCGCTGGCCGGTACTCAGATGCCAGGCCTCGGGTTCACGTTCGTCCGGGGTCAGACACAGCTTGTCCTGAGTCCACGCCTGGCCGTCCGGCAGCAGTAGATGGGCGCGGTTGACGAACGGCGGGTCCACGACATCGACCCGGGCCGGAATGGTCCCGGCCAGCAATGCCACGCCATGGTGCGCGGCCAAGCGGCTCAGCTCGGGCAAGACGGCTTCGCCCTGCTCCGCCATCCAGGCGATTTCCCGGTCGGCGGGTA
>CAYMHN010000013.1:0-16742 GCA_964390235.1 uncultured Candidatus Competibacteraceae bacterium | reverse complement strand
CCAGGTCTGGGTCGCGGCGCGCGCCCGGAGCCGCTAGCCGGTGTCGCCGTCGATATGCCGGCTCAAGGCCGACCGCAGCTCGTCCTGCCGGCCGGGCTCGGTCAGCGCTTGGCCGTCGGCGTCGGTGATGAAGAACAGGTCCTCGACCCGCGCGCCCAGGGTCGCGATCTTGGCGTTCTGCAACTGGATCCGGCAATCGGTGAAGGCTCGACCGATACTGCACAGCAGGCCGGGTCGATCGGTGGTGACGATGTCCAGCACGGTGCGCTGATTGACCGTGTCCTGGGTGAAGTGGATTTCGGTCGGCGTGGGAAAGTGGCGCAGAATCCGGGATGGGCGACGACTGCACGTGGGTGGCGCTGCGTCGCGCACATTGAGCTGCTTGCGCAGCGCCGTGACGATTTCCCTGATGCGTTGGCGGTTGTCGATCGGTGAACCGTCGATTTCCTGCACCGTGAAGCTGTCCAGGGTATAGCCGCTGGTGCTGGTAATGATGCGCGCGTCCAGGACAGTCAGCCCGAGCCGGTCCAGGGCAGCGGCGGTGGTAGCGAAAATGCCGCCGCAATCGCGCATGTAAATGAACAGTTCGGTACCGCCACGCTCACCGTCCTGTCGGGCCAGTACCAGGGCGCGGTCATCATCGGCCTTCTTGAGAATCGCCCGGGTATGCCAGACGATCTCCTCGACCGCATAGCGCAGGAAATAATCATCGCTGAACCCCTGCCAGACCTTGAGTATCCGTCGCCGCTCGATGCCTTTCCGGCGCAGCAGTTCGCAGGCCTTGTGCTGGACTTCGCGGATCCGTTCGTCCTTGTCGATCGGGTTGTCCAGGCCCCGGCGCAGGGCCCGCCGCGTTGCCCCGTACAGCTCGCGTAGCAGGGAAGCGCGCCAGCTGTTCCAAAGCTTTGGGTTGGTGGCGCGGATATCGGCCACGGTCAGCAGGTAGAGATAGTCCAGATGTAGCTGATCACGCATCTGACGGGCGAATTCGTGGATGATCTCGGGATCCTGGATATCCTTTTTCTGCGCGGTCAGCGACATCAGCAGATGATGGCGGACCAGCCAGCTGACCAGCCGGGTGTCGAATTCGCTCAGACCGTGGTGGCGGCAGAAGCGTTCGGCATCGACCGCGCCCAGTTCGGAGTGATCGCCCCCGCGGCCCTTGGCGATGTCGTGAAACAGCCCGGCGATATACAGCAATTCGGTTTTGGGCAACTTGTGGATCAGCGCGCTGCAATGCGGGTACTCATGGGCGAACTCGGGCACGTAGAAGCGGCGCAGATTGCGCACCACGAACAGGGTGTGCTGATCGACGGTGTAGACGTGGAACAGGTCGTACTGCATGCGCCCGACGATACGGGCGAACTCGGGCAGATAGGCGGCCAGTACGCCGTAGCGGTTCATGCGGCGCAGCGAGCGGGTGATCCGCTGCGGTTGGCGCAAGATCTCCATGAACAAGCTGCGGGCACGCAGGTCCCCCCGAAAGCGGGCGTCGATCAGATAGCAATGATCGCGGATCAGCCGCACGGTCGCAGCCCGCACCCCTTTCAGCTCCTGGCGTTGCTGCAACAGTAGGAACAACTCCAGCAGCGCGAAGGGATAGCGCTTGAACACGCCGTCGTGCTTGACTTCCAGAAACCCCTTGCGGCTCTGGAAGCGGCGGTTGATCGATACCGGTTCGCCGGGTTCGTCAGCCAGCAGTATGGCCTCCTCGAACAGCTGCAATAGCATCTCGTTGAGTCGACTCAGCTCCATGATGGTGCGGTAATAGCGCTGCATGAACTGCTCGACCGCCAGATTGCCGTTGCGGTCTTGATAGCCGAACCGGGCGGCCAGCTGGTGCTGGTGGTCGAACAACAGCCGATCCTCGCGCCGGCCGGTCAGCAGATGCAGGGCGAAGCGTACCTGCCAGAGAAAGTTCTGGCAGTCGATCAGGTTGCGGTACTCGACTTCGGTCAAGAACTGATGATCGACCAGCTCGTGCAGGGTGCTGGCCCCGAAATAGCGCTTGCTGACCCAGGCGATGGTCTGCAAGTCGCGCAAGCCGCCAGGGCCCTCCTTGACATTGGGCTCCAGGTTATAAGCGGTTTCATGAAATTTGTGATAGCGGGTCTTTTGCTCGTCCTTCTTGGCCTCGAAGAATTCGTGGTTGGGCCAGATACTGTCAGGGCCGGTAGCCTTGCGCATGGCTTCGTACAGGGCCGGGTTGCCGGCGATCAGCCGTGCCTCCATCAGATTGGTGGCGACGCTGACATCGGCCAGACTCTCGCGGCGGCAGTCGGCGATGGTGCGGACACTGTGACCGACCTCCAGGCCGATATCCCAGAGCAGGGTGAGAAACCGGCTGATGGCGTCTTCATTGCGACTGATGGTGTCCGCTGAGTCGGCCAGCAGCAGCAGGTCGATGTCCGAGCCAGGGTGCAGCTCACCGCGCCCGTATCCACCCACCGCAATCAGCGCCAGTTCGGCATCGCCATTGGGAAACAACTGCCGCCAGATCCGGATCAGCAGCGCATCGATCAAACATGCGCGCGCCGGTACCAGCTCGGCGGCCGGCACCCCCTGGTCGAACCGTCGGGCCAGAGCGTCACTGCCTTGCTGCAGGGCGGCGCGTAGCGCTACCAGTGGTTGGTTGCCCGCGGCCAGCTGCCGGTCCAGTGTGGTGGCGTCGAACACCAGTGGGTCGGCGCCTGGCGACGGGGCATGGGAGAGCGCCATGGGACGGCTCAAGAAGCGTTTCCCGGCGACAGCGTCAGCACCTCATAACCCGTGTCGGTGACCAGAATCGTATGCTCCCACTGGGCGGAGATGCTGTGGTCCTTGGTGACCACGGTCCAGCCATCCGGCAGTAGCTTGGTATGGCGCTTGCCGGCGTTGATCATGGGTTCGATGGTGAAGGTCATCCCGGGTACCAGCTCGACTCCCGTACCGGGTTTACCATAATGCAGCACCTGGGGTTCCTCGTGGAATTGGCGGCCGATCCCATGGCCGCAGTATTCACGGACGACCGAGCAACGCTGGCTCTCGGCATGCTGCTGGATGGCGTGGCCGATATCGCCCAGCCGCACGCCCGGGCGCGCCTGTTCGATGCCGATCCACATGCACTCGTAAGCCACCGTGCTGACCCTGCGCGCGATCAAGGGTGGGTCACCGATGTGGAACATGCGGCTGGTGTCGCCATGATAGCCGTCCTTGATCACCGTGATGTCGATGTTCAGCACATCGCCTTTTTTCAGTTTCTTCCTGCCCGGGATGCCGTGACAGACCACATGATTGACCGAGGTGCAGATCGATTTGGGAAAGCCCCGGTAGTTGAGCGGCGCCGGTATGGCGTGCAGCTCATCGACGATGAAGTCGTGGCAGATCCGGTCCAGTTCCTCGGTTGTCATGCCCTCCCTGACATGGGGTTCGATCATGTCCAGCGTAGTTGCGGCCAGCCGGCCGGCGACCCGCATCTTGTCGATTTCTTCCGGAGTTTTAAGAGTAATTCCCATAACTTGCGAGATCGGACCGCGCATACTGCCGAATGTGGATGGTAACATTGGCGTATCCGCCAAGTGGAGTTTGCAAACGGTTTATGGTATAAAGCGCGCGCCTTCCAGGCAACACAATTCACACACATATCGATACGGAACGGCGGGGTGTCTCGCTCGTTTTACAGCGACGGGATCGCCGTTCGGGATATGTGGAGGCTCAACCCCGATTTTTTCAGGAGTGTTTTGATGGCTACTGTATCCATGCGCCAGATGCTGGAAGCGGGCGTGCATTTCGGGCACCAGACCCGTTACTGGAACCCGAGAATGGCGCCTTATATTTTCGGCGAGCGCAGCAAAATCCATATCGTCAATCTGGAAAAGACCCTGCCGCTGTTCAACGACGCCATGAATTACCTGGGTCGGATGTCGGCCAAGGGCGGCAAGATCCTGTTTGTCGGCACCAAACGAGCCGCCCGCGACGCCATCGCCGAAGCGGCACAGCAGTGCAAGATGCCTTATGTCAACCATCGCTGGCTGGGTGGCATGCTGACCAATTTCAAGACCGTGCGCCAGTCGATAAAACGGCTCAAGGACCTTGAGGCCATGGCCGAGGATGGCACTTTCGAACGCCTGGCCAAGAAGGAAGTGATCGGTCTGCGCCGCGAGATGGACAAGCTGGAGCGCAGTCTGGGCGGCATCAAGAACATGCCCAGTCTGCCGGATGCGATGTTCGTCATCGACGTCGGCTTCGAGAATATCGCTATCAAGGAAGCCGCCAAGCTGGGCATCCCGGTGGTCGGTGTGGTGGATACCAACAATTCGACCGATGGCATCGCCTATGTGATTCCGGGCAATGACGATGCCATCCGGGCCATCCGCCTGTACACCGAAGCGGCGGCGGCGGCCATCCTCGACGGGCAGACCGCCGTGGCACGTCCCACGGCCGATGGCGAAGATTTCGTCGAAGTCGAGGAAAGCGCGGGCGTCGACGAGGACATCCCCGAAACCGCCGGCTGAGCGGTTACCGCCGTTTCACCGCGGCGGTCCCGCTGTCAGGCCCGATTACAGATCATTCGTACAGAGGTTACTATTCATGGCACAGATCAGCGCCGCACTTGTCAAGGAACTGCGCGAGCGCACCGGTTCCGGCATGATGGAGTGCAAGAAAGCCCTGCAGGAAACCGGCGGCGATATCGAAGCCGCCATCGAGCACCTGCGCAAGACCGGCCAGGCCAAGGCCGAGAAAAAGGCCGGCCGTATCGCGGCCGAAGGTCGGATCGTGATCCGCCACGCCGACGATGGCAAAGCCGTGGCCGTGGTCGAGATCAACTGTGAAACCGACTTCGTGGCCAAGGATGCCAATTTCCAGCAGTTCGCCGATGCGGTGGCGCAGCAGATTCTGGCTCGGCGCCCGGCCGACGTCGAGGCATTGAACGAACTGACCCTGGCTTCCGGCGAGACGGTCGATGTGGCGCGCAAGAACCTGATCGCCAAGATCGGCGAGAATATCAATGTCCGTCGTTTCTCCGTGGTCGAGACGGCCGCCGGGCGGCTGGGCAGCTACTCGCACGGTGGCCGCATCGGCGTGGTGGTCGAACTGGATGGCGGCAACGAGGAACTGGCCAAGGATATCGCCATGCACATCGCCGCCAGCCGGCCGCTCTGCGTGCACGCCGCTCAGGTTCCCGCCTCGGTACTCGACAAGGAGCGTGAAATTTACCGGGCGCAGGCCGAACAGGAAGGCAAGCCGGCGAATGTCATCGACAAGATGGTGGAGGGACGGGTACGCAAATACCTCAAGGAAGTCACCTTGCTGGGCCAGCCCTTCGTCAAGAACCCCGAGCAGAACGTGGAGCAATTGCTGCGGGAAGCGGGCGCCGGGGTGCACCGCTTCGAGCGACTGGAACTGGGTGAGGGCATTGAGAAAAAAGCGGATAATTTTGCCGATGAGGTAATGGCTCAGGCGCGTGGCGGCTGAGTTCCGTCCCCGGCGGCTGACGGGTCGCCGGCGAGCCAGTACAATTCTTCCTTGGACAGCAACCGCTCCGACGATCAGCCGATGGATGACGCCCGACCCGTTTACCAGCGCATTTTGCTCAAGCTCAGCGGCGAAGCGCTGATGGGTTCGGCCGATTACGGCATCGAACCGGCCATCATCAAGCGCCTCGCCGCCGAGGTGGCCGAACTCAGTCACCTGGGTGTCGAGATCGGTATCGTCATCGGTGGCGGCAATTTGTTTCGCGGCGCCGGATTGGCCGAGGCCGGCATGGATCGGGTGACGGCGGATCACATGGGTATGCTGGCCACGGTGATGAACGCCCTGGCGCTGCAGGATGCACTGGAGCGCTGCGGCATCTTCGCCCGCGTGATGTCGGCCATCCGCATCAACGAAGTCTGCGAAGACTATATCCGGCGCCGGGCCATCCGCCATATGGAGAAGAAGCGGGTCGTGATCTTCGCCGCGGGCACTGGCAATCCCTTCTTCACCACCGATTCCGCCGCCAGTCTGCGGGCCATCGAAATCAATGCCGAGATCATGCTCAAGGCCACCAAGGTGGATGGCGTGTATTCCGCCGACCCGCACCAGGATCCGACCGCCCGGCTCTACACGCGGCTGACCTACGGCGAGGCCTTGCGGCGTGAACTCAAGGTCATGGATGCCACCGCGTTGGTGATGTGCAAGGAGCATGGCATGCCTGTCAAGGTATTCAATATTTTCAGTCCAGGCGCGCTCAAGCAAGTGGTCTTTGGCGCCGATATCGGTACTACCATAGTCAACTGAGCCGGGGCGCGCGAGGAAACCCACCATGATCGAAGACATCAAGAAAGATGCCACCGCCCGGATGAGGAAAAGTATCGAAAGCCTCAAGCAGGAACTGGCCAAGCTGCGGACCGGGCGGGCGCATCCCGGCCTGCTGGAGCATATTCACGTCGATTACTATGGCAGCGAGATGCCGCTGAATCAGGTCGCCTCGGTCTCCGTCTCCGACGCCCGCACGCTCGCCGTGCAGCCCTGGGAGCAGAAAATGGTGCCGGTGATCGAAAAGGCCATCCTGACCTCCGATCTGGGTCTGAATCCAGTCACCGCCGGCACTACGATCCGGATCCCGCTGCCGCCTCTGACCGAGGAACGGCGCCGCGATCTGGCCAAGGTGGTGCGTCACGAAGGCGAGAATGGTCGGGTGGCGATCCGCAACATCCGCCGGGACGCCAACACCCATCTCAAGCAGCTGCTCAAGGACAAGGACATCACCGAGGACGAGGAACGTCGCGCCGAGGAGGAGATCCAGAAGCTGACCGACAAGTACATCGGCCAGATCGAGGAGTTGCTGCAGCACAAGGAAGCCGAGTTGATGGAAATCTAGACCCATGCAGCATCGGTACGGAGGCTTGTTGCAGCCAGCATCATGAGCGATTCTGCTCATCTGCCAGCCGCGGCCATGCCGCGCCACTTGGCGGTCATCATGGATGGCAATGGCCGCTGGGCGCAGCAGCGTGGGCTACCCCGGCCCGCGGGCCACCGCGAGGGCCTGAAGGCGGCCCGGCGCCTGGTCGAAGACTGCGCGGAACGCGGTATCGAGGTGGTGACCCTGTTCGCGTTCAGCAGCGAGAACTGGCGCCGCCCGGTGAGCGAAGTCAGCATGCTGATGGAGCTGTTTCTCAGCGCTTTGCGCAACGAGGGCGAACGGCTGCATCGCAACAATATGCGCTTGCGCATGATCGGTGAACGCAGCGCGTTCGCCGACAAGCTGCAACACCATATTCGCAAGGTCGAGATGCGCACGGCGGCCAACACCGGTCTGACCCTGGTGGTGGCGGCCAATTACGGCGGGCGCTGGGATCTGCTGCAAGCGACCCGTCAGGCATTGACCGAAGCCCTCGCCACTGGAACAGATCCCGCCGAGCTGAGTCCGGAGCGGATCCAGCGGTATCTTTGTCTGAGCGATTTGCCCGAGCCGGATCTGTTCATCCGCACTGGCGGCGAGCGGCGGATCAGCAATTTCCTGCTCTGGCAGCTGGCTTACACCGAACTCTATTTCACCGACCGATTGTGGCCGGACTTCTCCACCGTCGATCTGGACGCCGCACTGAAGGATTTCGCGTCCCGCCAGCGTCGGTTCGGCATGACGTCCGAGCAGCTGGATTATGTCAAGCACGCTTAGGCAGCGGATCATCACCGCCGCGCTGTTGGCGACCCTGTTTGTCGGGGCGGTGCTGGCACTGCCCGAGGCCGGTTTCGCTCTGTTGCTGGCTGCGGTGACCTTGCTGGCGGCATGGGAATGGGCGGCCCTGAGTGGATGGAGCCGAGGCGGACGCATCGGCCACGTTGTTCTGACCGGGCTGCTGCTGCTAGGCTACTGGACAGGGCGTGAAGTCACGGTGGTGGTGCTGCCGCCGCTGTTTGCGGCCACCTTGTTCTGGCTGGCCGCGCCGCTGTGGCTGCACCGGTATGCGGCGGGTTCGTGGCGCCTGACTTCGCGCACGGCCTGGAGCGCCATCGGCCTGTTGCTGCTGCCGGTAGCGTGGCTGGCGTTGCTGCAACTGCACCGGCATCATGGTGCCCTGCCAGTCCTGTTCCTGCTGGTGATGATCTGGCTGGCCGACAGCGGGGCCTACTTCGCCGGGCGGCGTTGGGGGCGGCGCAAACTGGCGCCCTCGATCAGCCCTGGCAAGACGCTGGAAGGGGTTGTGGGGGCACTGGCGGTGACCCTGGTCCTGGCGGTGGCCTTCGCATCCTCCGCCCCGGGTGGGCCGCTATTCGTCCTGCTGTGTCTGGTTACGGTAAGCTATTCGATTGTAGGCGATCTGTTCGAAAGTATGCTCAAGCGACAGCGTGGGGTAAAAGACAGCGGCCGGTTATTGCCCGGCCATGGCGGTGTGCTGGACCGGGTCGACAGTCTGATCGCGGCGGCCCCGATATTCGCGCTGGGCTGGCAGCTGCCGGCCCTCTGGTGATGGTCTCATGCTTGGAGTGACGATACTGGGTGCAACCGGTTCGGTTGGCGCCAGCACCCTGGATGTGTTGGCCCGTCATCCGGATCGTTTTCGAGTGGTTGCGCTGACCGCCAATCGCAACGTCGATGTGCTGTATCGCCAGTGCCTGGAATGGCGACCGGCCTTCGCCGTGCTGCGCCAGCCCACCGTGGCTGCGGAGTTGCGCCAGCGCCTGATGGCGGCCGGTCTGGCCACCGAGGTGCTTAGTGGTATCGAGGGTCTGACCGAAGTGGCCACCCTGCCCCAGACCGATTACGTCATGGCGGCCATCGTCGGCGCCGCCGGGCTGCTGCCCACGCTGGCCGCCGCGCAGGCAGGCAAACGGGTGTTGCTGGCCAACAAGGAATCGCTGGTGATGGCCGGTCCGCTGTTCATGGCCGCGGTGCGCCGGCACCAGGCGGAACTGCTGCCGATCGACAGCGAGCATAACGCACTGTTCCAGTGCCTGCCCGCGAGTTTCTCCCGAGGGCTGGGCGAGGTCGGGGTACGTCGTCTGCTGCTCACCGCTTCCGGTGGTCCGTTTCTCGATACTCCGATCGAACAGCTGGTCGCGGTGACGCCGGATCAGGCCTGCGCGCATCCCAAGTGGCGCATGGGGCGCAAGATATCGGTCGATTCGGCGACGATGATGAACAAGGGCCTGGAAGTGATCGAGGCGCACTGGCTGTTTGCCGCTCCGCCGGCCCGGATCGAGGTGGTCGTGCATCCCCAGAGCGTGATCCATTCCATGGTCGAATACCTGGATGGCTCGGCGCTGGCGCAGCTCGGACAGCCGGATATGCGAACCCCGATCGCCCATGCCCTGGCCTGGCCGCAGCGCATCGACAGCGGCGTCACCGGGCTCGATTTCCCGGCGCTGGGTCCGCTCGAATTCCGGGCTCCGGATCCGCACCGGTTTCCCTGTCTACGACTGGCGCGGGAGGCTTTGCTGGCCGGCGGTGGGGCACCGACGGTGCTCAACGCAGTCAATGAAGAGGCGGTACAGGCGTTTCTGGAGGGTCGTTTGCGGTTTGTCGACATTCCGGTGCTGATCGAGTCGGTGTTGAACCGGCTGCCGACGGCAGCGCCCGCCGTTCTGGACGATGTGTTGGCGCTGGACGCGGAAACCCGCTGCGAAGCCCGGACGCAGTTGCGCCGGCTGGAGGTTTGAATGAACGGTACCCTGCTTTCCATACTGGCGCTGATCGTGACCCTGGGCGTCCTGATCGCGTTTCATGAGTTCGGCCACTTCTGGGTGGCGCGACGGCTGGGGGTCAAGGTGTTGCGCTTCTCCATCGGTTTCGGCAAGCCGCTATGGCTGCGCCGTGGCCGGGTCGACGGCACCGAGTATTCGGTCGCCGCGATTCCACTGGGTGGCTATGTGCGGATGCTGGATGAGCGCGAGGACGCGGTGGCCCCGGATGAGCAACATCGGGCTTTCAATCGCCAGCCGGTGGGCTCGCGGATCGCCATTGTCGTGGCCGGCCCGCTGGCGAACTTCCTGTTCGCCATCGTGGCTTTCGCCGCCGTGTTCATGATCGGGGTCAACGTCACCCGCCCCCTGCTGGATGCGCCGCAGGTCGGAACGATCGCCGAGCGTGCCGGCTTCGAGGCCGGCGATCTGATTCTGGCGGTCGATGGTCGGACGGTCACCACGCTGGAATCGGCCTTGCTGACGCTGATCGACCGTAGCATGGGTAGCCGGATGGTGCCCGTCGAAGTCCGGACCGACGCCGGGGAGGTCCGGGTTCGCGATCTGGATTTGCGGGATGCCGGGGATATCACCGCCAATGGTCAGGTACTGGCCAATCTCGGCCTGATCCCCTGGCGCCCGGCGCTGGCACCGATTATCGATGAAGTCATGGCCGGTGGTGCCGCGGCCAGGGCGGGTTTGCAAAGCGGCGACCGGGTCATGGCGGTGGACGGTCAGACCATCCGCGACTGGCGGCAATGGGCCGACTATGTCCGGGAGCGTCCCGAGCAGGCGATGCGGGTCGAGGTCGAACGTGCCGGCGAGGTCTTCGACCTGTACCTGGCGCCCGATCCGGTCGTGACCGAGCAGGGAACGATAGGCCGGGTGGGCGCCACCGCCCGGTTGGTGGGCGCCGTGGACGATCCGAGCCGGTTTCTGTTACGCCATGGTCCGCTGGATGCGCTGCTGCAAGGCACGGTGCGTACCTGGGAGATGAGCGTCTTCACCCTGAAGATGCTGGGTCGCATGGTGATCGGCCAGGCTTCGCTGGAGCATATCGGCGGACCGATCACCATCGCCCAGTACGCCGGGCAGACGGCGGCCATCGGGTTGGTGGCCTTTCTCTCGTTCATGGCCCTGGTCAGCATCAGCCTGGGAGTGCTCAATCTGCTGCCCATACCGGTGCTGGACGGAGGGCATCTGCTGTACTATCTGATCGAATTGATCCGGGGACGACCACTGTCGGATGCAGCGCAGTATTTCGGCCAACGGCTCGGTCTTGCTGCTATAGTGATGCTGATGGGGTTGGCCTTGTTCAACGATTTTATCCGCCTGCTTGGCTGAGCCGGGTACCATAACGACAACCGATCGAACATCGACCACTACATGAAAGCTCTCCTCTGCCTGCTGCTGCTGTTCGCCCTGCCCGTCTGGGCGCAGGATCGCTTCACCATCGAGGATATCCGGATCGAGGGCCTGCAACGGATCTCCGCCGGCACGGTGTTCAACTACCTGCCGCTGGGCGTGGGTAGCAGCATCGATCAGACCGACTACCCGGAGATCATCCGGGCACTGTTTCAAACCGGATTCTTCACCGACATCAGTCTGGCGCGCGACGGCAATGTGCTGATCGTGCAGGTGGTCGAGCGGCCGGCGGTCGCCGAGATCAACATCACCGGCAACCGGGATATCAGTACCGAGAATCTGCGCCAGGCGATGCGCGACGCGGGTCTGGCCGAAGGCCGGGTATTCGACCGCGCGCTGCTCGATCAGGTCGAGCAGGAATTGCTGCGCCAGTACTTCAGTCGCGGCAAGTATGCGGTGCGCATCGAGTCCAGTGTACAGCCACTGCCACGCAATCGGGTGGCGGTGAACCTGGACATCTCCGAGGGTGCGGCGGCCCGCATCCGCCAGATCAACTTCGTCGGCAACGAGGCTTTCAGCAACCGGCAACTGCTGGATCAGTTTCAGCTGACCACACCCGGCTGGTTCACGCTGTTCACCCGGGCGGATCAGTACTCCCGTGAAAAACTGAGCGGTGATCTGGAAACCCTGCGTTCCTTCTATCTGGACCGCGGTTTTCTACAGTTCTCGATCGATTCCACCCAGGTCTCCTTGAGTCCGGACAAGCGGGATATCTACATCACGGTCAACCTCACCGAGGGCAATCAGTACACCATCAGCTACATCGATCTCGAGGGTGAGATGATCGTGCCGGCGGAGGAGATGCGGGCCTTGATCGACCTGGAGTCCGGGGACGTATTCTCGCGGCGTCGCGTCGGCGAGGCCGCTGATGCGCTGGTCAACCGGCTGGGCGAGGACGGCTACGCGTTTGCCAATGTCAATGCGGTACCCGGTCTGGACGAGGGTAACCAGCAAGTCGGCCTGACTTTCGTGATCGATCCCGGCAGCCGGGTCTACGTGCGGCGGATCAATTTCGCCGGCAACCTCAAGACCCAGGATCAGGTGCTGCGCCGCGAACTGCGCCAGTCCGAGGGCGGCTGGTTTTCCACACCGGATGTGGAGCGCTCGCGGGTGCGCTTGCAGCGACTGGAATATCTGGCTCGGGTCGATATCGAGCCGGTGCCGGTGCCCGGGACGACGGATCAGATCGACCTCGATATCACCGTGGAGGAGCGACCCTCCGGCAGCGTGACCTTCGGCATCGGCTACGGCGAAACCGAGGGCTTTCTGCTCAATGCCGGGGTCCGCCAGAGCAATGTTCTCGGCACCGGCAACGAGGTGGGTTTTCTGTTCAACAATAGCGCCGCCAACACGGTGTACAGCCTGAGTTACAACAATCCCTACTACACCCCGGATGGCGTGAGTCGCGGCTTTCGGATCAATTATTCGGAAACCGATGCCGAGGAGCTGAACACCGCCAGCTATGTGCTCGATCAGCTGGAAGGCCAGTTGCAATACGGGTTTCCCCTGAACGAGACCGATACCCTACGGGTGTCCTTGGGCATCGAGGATCTGACGCTGAAGACCACGGCCGATTCCCCGCAGGAAATCATCGACGATCTGGCCGCCAATGGCGACGATTATTTCAACTACAAGATCGAGGCCAGCCTCGGTCGGGACACGCGCAATCGGCTGATTTTCCCGGACCGCGGCAGCCTCAACCGAGTGTCCCTGGAACTGGCCCTGCCCGGCAGCGACGCCGAATACTACAAGGCCGATTTCAACCACCGTAGTTATTTTCCCATGACCGACGATCTGACCCTGTTCTTGCGTGGTTTCGTCGGCTACGGGGATGGGTTCGGTGATTTCGACGGCTTGCCCTTCTGGGAAAAGTATCTTGCCGGCGGTCTGCGCAGCGTGCGCGGTTTCAAGGCCAATACCCTGGGGCCGCGTTACAGCAATGGCGACCCCGCCGGGGGTGATCTCCTGCTGGTGGGGGGTACCGAAGTGATCAGTCCGCTGCCCTTTCTGCAGGCTTCCGAGAATTTCCGGATCAGCGGCTTTTTCGATATCGGCAATGTGTTCGAACGCACGGGTGATTTCGATGCCGGGGACCTGCGTTACTCCGCGGGGGTGGCTTTGCAGTGGCTGTCACCGCTGGGGCCGTTGGCGTTCAGCGTCGCCGAGCCGTTCAATGTGAAGGACGATGACAATACCCAACGCTTTCAATTCTCGTTCGGTATTCCATTTTGACGGAGAGCGGCATGCGTGACCATTGCTTCGCGGTGCTGCTGATCCTGCTGTCGGGCCTGTTATCCACGGCCCAAGCGGAGGACGAGGCACTGCGAGTCGGGGTGGTCAATGCCGCCCGGCTGCTCGACGAAGCCCCGCAAGCCAGGGAGGCCTTGCGGCGGCTGGAACAGGAATTCCAGCCGCGCGATCAGGCTTTGCTGGAAGAGCAGCGTGCGATTCGCGAACTGGAAAGCCGCCTGGCCGAGCAGGGTTTGCTATCCGGTTCGGGAGAAACCGAGCGGCGTCAGCTGGAATACGAACTGCGCAGTCGGCAGCGCGATGTGAAGCGCAGCGAGGAAGAGTTGCGCGAGGATTACAATTTCCGCCGCAACGATGAACTGCGCAGGTTGCAGCAACTCATTTTCGAGGCCATCGTGGCGCTGGCCCAGGACGAGCAGTTCGATCTGATCCTCAATCAGGATGCGGTGATTTTCGCCGGCGCGCGGGTGGACATCACCGGCAAGGTGTTGCAGCGCTTGCAGCAGGAGCAATGATCATGAGCTGGACGCTGGCGCGGATCGCCGAGGTGCTGGGTGTCGAGCTGCGTGGCGATGGCCAGGTGGCGGTTACCGGTATCGCGACGCTGCAACAGGCCGCGCCCGACAGGGTCAGCTTTTTCACCAATCCCCGGTATCGCGAGCAGCTGGCCGAGACCCGGGCGGCAGCCGTCATCCTGGCGCCGGAACATGCCGAGCTGTGTCCAACGGCGGTCCTGATCTCCCACAATCCACAGCTGGATCTGGCCAGATTGGCCGAGCAGTTCTCGGTGGTCGGGAAGCCGGCGCCGGGCATACACCCCAGCGCTTGGGTCAGCGACACCGCGCGGGTCGCCGAGGACGCCCGGGTCGGGCCTTGCTGCAGCGTGGATGCCGAGGCCGTCATCGAATCCGGTGTCTCGCTGGGGCCGGGCTGCGTGGTCGGCGCCGGGGCCAGGGTCGGACGCGATTCGCGGCTGGTAGCCAATGTCACCCTATGCCATGGAGTCGAGCTGGGGGAACGGGTATTGCTGCACCCCGGGGTGGTGATCGGCGCCGATGGTTTCGGTCTGGCCAACGATGCGGGCCGCTGGGTGAAGATCCCTCAGCTGGGCGGTGTGCGCCTTGGCAACGACGTGGAGATCGGCGCAAATACCACGGTGGACCGGGGGGCATTGGGGGACACGGTGCTGGAGGAGGGCGTCAAGCTGGACAATCAGATTCAGGTCGGGCATAACGTGCATATCGGCGCGCATACGGCCATCGCCGGCGGGGTGATGATCGGTGGCAGCACCCGCATCGGCCGGTACTGCATGATCGGCGGTGGGGGCTGTATCAGCGGTCATCTGGAGATCGCCGATCGGGTGGTCATCACCGGCATGACCGGGGTGTCCAAATCGATCACCGAACCCGGCATGTATTCGTCGGCGCTGACCGCCGAACCCACCTTGGTGTGGAACCGGATTCGCGCCCGCGTGCGCCAGATCGATGATTTCGCCCGCCGGCTGAGTGCGCTGGAAAAAAGGGGAGGGAAGTGAGTCATAACGAAGCCCGTGAGCTGGATATTCGCGATATCCTGCGTTATCTGCCGCACCGTTACCCGTTCCTGCTGATCGATCGGGTGCTGGACTATACGCCGGGTCAGTCCCTGACCGGCTTGAAGAACGTCACCTTCAACGAACCCTTTTTCAGCGGGCACTTCCCGCAGCGCCCGATCATGCCCGGCGTGCTGATCATCGAGGCGCTGGCCCAGGCCACCGGGATTCTGGCCTTCGTCACCAGTTCCAGCCAGCCGCCGGACGGCCAGGAGATGTACTACCTGGCCGGGGTCGACAAGACCCGGTTCAAGCGCCCGGTGGAGCCGGGCGATCAGCTGATCCTGGAAGTCGGCCTGCTGCGCAGCAAGCGCGGCATCGGGGTATTCGCCGCCGCAGCCCGGGTCGATGGCCAGGTGGCCATGACCGCCGAACTGATGTGCGCGCGCCGGGGTATCGATCTGTGATCGATCCGCGCGCCGTGGTCGACCCCGGAGCGCGGCTTGCCGACACGGTCAGCGTGGGGCCTTACAGCATCATCGGTGCGGATGTGGAAATCGACCAGGGGACCCGGATCGGTGCCCATGTGGTGATCAAGGGGTCAACCCGAATCGGCCGCGATAACCGCATCTTCCAGTTCACCTCGATCGGCGAGGATCCGCAGGACAAGAAATACGCGGGCGAACCCACCCGCCTGGAAATCGGCGACCGCAATACCATCCGTGAATTCGTCACCATCAACCGCGGCACGGCGCAGGATCGGGGCCTGACCCGGATCGGTGACGACAACTGGATCATGGCCTATGTGCACATCGCCCACGACTGTCAGGTCGGCAACCACACGGTATTCGCCAACAATGCCTCGCTGGCCGGGCATGTGCGCATCGACGATCATGTCATACTCGGTGGCTACTCTCTGGTTTACCAGTTCTGCCGCATGGGGGTCTACAGCTTCAGCGCCTTTGCCTGCGGCGTGCACATGGATGTTCCACCCTTCGTGATGGCGGCGGGCTACCGGGCCGAGCCGCATGGCATCAATGTCGAGGGCCTGCGCCGGCATGCCTTCGGCAAGGACGAGATCGCCGCCGTTCGCCAGGCCTATCGCCTGCTGTATCGCTCGGATCTGCGAATGGAACAGGCGATCGAGCGGATCCAGCCGCTGTCGGAGCGGTTCCCCAGGCTGCAACTGCTGCTGGACTTTCTGGGCACCGCCGATCGCGGCATCATCCGCTAGCCGGGCATGGAAATCGCCCTGGTTGCGGGAGAACCTTCCGGCGATGTGCTCGGCGCCGGTCTGATCCAAGCCCTGCGCACCCGGTACCCGGAAGCCTGTTTCAGTGGCGTTGGCGGCGCCCGGATGCAGGCGGCCGGCCTGCGTAGCCGGATTCCGCTGGAGGCGCTTTCGGTGATGGGCCTGGTCGAGGTGTTGCAGCATCTGCCGCGGCTGGTCAGCATTCGCCACGACCTGTATCGCCACTACCGCGATACACCGCCGGCGGTGTTCATCGGCATCGACGCGCCGGATTTCAACCTGGGCCTGGAACGCCGGTTGCGGATTCGAGGGATTCCGACCGTACACTATGTCAGCCCCTCGGTCTGGGCCTGGCGCCGGGGCCGGATACACGGTATCGCCCGCAGTGTCGACCTGATGTTGACCCTGCTGCCCTTCGAGGCCCGTTTCTACGAGGATCACGGCGTACCGGTGCGCTACGTGGGCCATCCTCTGGCCGATGCCATACCCCTGGACAATGATCCGCTGGCCGCTCGTCAGGCTCTCGGCCTGGATCCTTGCGCGCAGTGGCTGGCTCTGCTGCCAGGCAGCCGGCGCGGCGAGATCGAGGCCCTGGGCCCGGTGTTCCTGGATACGGCCCGCTGGCTGCTCGAACGTCACCCC
>CAYMHN010000012.1:0-17661 GCA_964390235.1 uncultured Candidatus Competibacteraceae bacterium | reverse complement strand
CGAGCGCCTGTCGCTGAACCGGGCCAACCCGACCTGGACTTTGCCCATGCTGCGCTGGCTGCAAGTCCATGAACCTGAAGCCATCGCCCGGGTGCGCCATCTCTGTCTGGCCAAGGATTATCTGCGCTGGCGCTTGACCGGCGCCCTGGTCACCGATTTCAGCGACGTGGTCGGCGCGCTGATGGCCGATGTCGAACGCCGCGACTGGTCGCCGGAAATCTGCGCCCTGATCGGCTGGCCGACCGACACCCTGCCCCTGGTGGCCGCGCCCACCGACCTGGCCGGCACACTGGGCGCGACTGCGGCACGCGACACCGGCCTGGTCGCCGGCACTCCGGTGGTGATCGGCAGCAACGACACCACGGTGGAACTGTTCGGGGTCGGGGCCATCGCCCCCGGTCAGGCGGCGATCAAGCTGGCCACCGCCGGGGTGCTGTTCCTGACCGTGGACCGGCCGGTGATCAAGCCGCCGATCTCCTGTTACCCGCATATCGTCGAGGGACTGTACTATCTGGCCACCGGCACCAATAGCTGCGCCTCGGCGCATCGCTGGGCCCGCGAGCAGCTGTTCCCCGAACTGTCCTTCGCAGCCATGGATCGGCTGGCCGCTGGGGCACCGCCCGGCAGCGACGGACTGATTTTCCACCCCTATCTGCAGGGCGAGCGCGGACCGTTGTGGGATCCGCTGCTGCGCGCTGGCTTCTGGGGGCTTACTCTGCACCACCAGCGCACCCATCTGGCCCGCGCGGTCTACGAGGGCATCGCCTACTCGATCGCCGATCTGCTGCGCGATGCCCGCGACCAGGGTCAGGAATTCGCCGGTGCGCGGCTGCTGGGCGGTGGTGCACGCAGCGCGACCTGGCGGCAGATCATGGCCGATGTCACCGGCCTGGACCTGGAGATACCGGAAACCGGCGACGCATCCTTCGGCGCGGCCCTGGTCGCCGGCCTCGGCAGCGGCCTGTTCAGCGACCCGCGGGAAGCCGTCGCGCGTTGCGTAAGAATCGTTGCCGGCCACCGGCCCGACCCGGAGCATCATGCCCGCTATCAGGCGCTGTTCGGGATCTACCGCGAGTTGCAGCAGGCCCAGACACCGATTGCGCGACGCCTGCACGCACTGCTTCAGCCCTGAAAGCCGCGAGCTGTATCATCGGCATGGGCGAGGGCGCGGAACTTTGCTAGATTGCCAGCCAACGACCACAAGAGGGCGATCACCGTGAGCGATGACCTATCCAGCACCCTTGCCGAACTGAACGCCTCGGGCATCCGTTATCTGCGCTTCGAGCTGCCCGATCTGCATGGCCTGTCGCGCAGCAAGACGGTTCCCATGGCCAAGGTCGAGGACTACGCCCGGCGCGGTCTGAACCTCTATGGCGGCACCCTGGGCCTGGACACGGCATCGCGGGTGGTACCCGGCACCGGCCTCGCCGAAGAACTCAGCTATGCCGACACCCTGCTGTTTCCGGACTGGTCCATGGTACAGCCGGTGCCCTGGAAGCCGGGCGTGGCCAAGGCGATCTGTAATGTGCACTTTCTCGACGGCCGCCCCCTGGAGCAAGCCCCGCGCCGGGTGCTGGCACGGTTGCTGGAACGAGCCGAGACCCTGGGCTTGGGGGTCAGCATGGGGCATGAGTTCGAGTTCTACCTACTCGACGGCCAGACCCGCGAACCGCTGTTCCACGGCCTGCACATCTTCAACAGCGTGCACAATGACTACACCGATTTCCTGACCGAACTGCTCGACCATCTGCAAGCCATGGGCGTCGATGTGATCACCCACAACTGCGAATACGCCGCCTCGCAGTTCGAGATCAACTTCGGCGCCGGGCTCGGACTGGCCGCGGCCGACAAGGCCTTCACCTTCAGGAACGCGGTCAAGGAGTTCGCCCACCACGGTGGCTATCACGCGACCTTCATGTCCAAACCCTGGCCGGATCGCGCCGGCAGTGGCTGTCATGTCCACATGGGACTGATCGATAACCGCGACGGCGGCAACGTCATGCTGGACCTGAACGCCCCGCAGGGGCTGTCGGCCATCGCCCGCCACTTCGTCGCCGGGATTCTCGCCCATGCGCCAGCCTTGAGCGCGCTATGCAATCCGACCCCGAACTGCTATCACCGGCTCAAGCCGCACACCTTCGCCCCCAGCAATATCTCCTGGGGCATCGAGGACCGCACCGCCCTGGTCCGGGTCAAGGCCACCGGCGATGCCAGAACCCACATCGAGATGCGCGGCGCGTCCGCGCTCAGCAACCCCTATGTTTCGGCCGCAGCGGTGTTGGCCGCCGGTCTGCTGGGTATCGAGCAGCAACTCGACCTGGCCCCGGAAGTACCCGGCCCCAGCGAGGACGACCCGAGTCTGCCGAAACTGCCGGGCAGTCTGGAGGCGGCCCTGGACGCACTGGCCGCCGACCAGGCCATGCGAGCCATGCTGGGCGAGGCGTTCATCCGCCTGTTCAGTACCGTCAAGCGCTTCGAGTTGCAGCGCTTCCGCAGCCATGTCAGCGATTGGGAGCGCAACGAATACCTGACGATTTATTAGACCGGATGTTTGCCAAATTCCGACCCGTCGGGCAACTGCGCGAGCTACTGGATAGCGGGGATGCAGCCATCGCGAGATGGCTGCTGCAACTGCCCTTGCCCCGCTCCATCGCCAGGCTGGTACTGACCGGTTTCACCCTGGTGGTGCTGCCACTGGTGATCACGGTAGTGCTGGTTGTCTATCAACTGAACCAGCTGGTGGTTCGCAGCGAACAACTGGTCATTCAAGGTTCGCAGGTCACCAGTCGCAGCGAGCAGTTGTTCGAACTGCTGGCCGATATGGAGAACAATGCGCACCAATACCTGGTATCGGGCGATCCGGAATTGTTCGAGCGCTATCGGGAGAAGCACGGCAACTTCATCACCCGCCTCAATCTGCTGAAGCTAATGGGAGGAACGGATTTCGCGCCCGAGCTGATCGCCACGATACACGAGAAGGTGAGCGAAGCGCTGATTCTATTGCACAATGCCGGCACGGGTCCTGATCTGCCTGGCGAATATCCCGCCATGACCCGGGACCTGATGGCCCTGTTCACCGATCTACAGAGCCAGACCCGGATTCTAGCCAACTCCGCGAGCCGCCTGATCGACGACCGCATCAAGTCACTGTTCGAAACCACTTACCGAACCAATCTGACCCTCTACTGGCTGGCCGGCATCCTCATTTCCCTGGCTCTGCTGACAGGTACGCTGTTCATTGTATTGATCACTCGGCCGGTCCAACAGTTGCGCAGCGCCATCCAGACCCTGGGAAACGGCCGCCTGGAATCACCGATTGCGATAGCCGGACCGCAGGAACTGCAGCGTGTCGGCCAACAATTGGATTGGCTACGCAACCGGCTTCTCGCCCTGGAGGAACAGAAGAATCGCTTCTTGCGCCATGTATCGCACGAATTGAAAACCCCGCTGGCCAGTATCCGCGAGGGTACCGAGCTACTCGCCGACGGTACCGTGGGGCCCCTGAACCAATCCCAGCACGAAGTCATGACCATCGTTCGCGAAAACAGCGTCGAACTGCAGTCGCTGATCGAGAATCTGCTCGATTTCAATGCCTGGCAACAACACCGTTCCAGTTTCCAGCCGCAGCACCTGAACTTGCTCGAACTGCTGCACGGACTCTGCGAACAGCATCGCCTGGCCCTCAATGCCAAACAGTTGCGGGTACGACTGCCGGAGACCGTACCTGAATTGCTTGCCGATGCCGACCTGCTGACCACGGCATTGGACAATCTGCTGTCCAACGCGATCAAATTCAGTCCGCCTGGTGGTACGATCAGCATCCTGGTCCGATCAACCTGGCAGCAGGTGATCATCGAGATGATCGATTGCGGTCCCGGGGTTCCCGCCGAGCTTGGCCAGCGCATCTTCGAGCCATTCGTCAAGGGCACCACTCCGTCGGGTGGCCGCTTGCCGGGAACCGGCATCGGCTTGTCGATCGCCCGTGAGTGTATCGAGGCCCACAACGGCACCATCGAGCTTACCGGTGACGCACCGGGGGCGCATTTCCGCATCATCCTGCCCGGTGCGTCCTGAAATGCCGATCCGCCACAGGCAACTTGCCGATTACGGCAGGGGCCGAGAGATTCTACCGTGAACCATAAACACACCGGTAACATCCTGCTAGTCGATGACGATCCCGACTTGTTAAGACTGCTCGGTATTCGTTTGAAGGCAGGTGGTCACACGGTACTGTCCGCCACCAGCGGCAGCGAAGCCTTGGCAATGCTGAACGGATTCGAACCGGATCTGGTCATCACCGATTTGCGCATGGACGGTCTGGACGGTCTGGCGCTACTCGACGCGCTGTTGCAGCAGCGGCCCAGTCTGCCTGTGCTGCTGATCACCGCCCACGGCACCATCCCGGACGCGGTGGCGGCCACCCAGCGCGGCGCCTTCGATTTCCTGACCAAACCGATCGATAATGACGAGTTGAGCAGCCTGATCCACCGGGCACTGTCGATGTCCGGAACCGATCACGGCAACGATGATGACTGGCGTTCCTCGATCGTCTGCCGCAGCGCCACCATGGAGTCCTTGCTGACCAAGGCCAGGCTGGTCGCCGATGCCGACTCCAGTGTGCTGATCACCGGTGCCAGTGGCACCGGCAAGGAGCTGCTGGCCCGCGCGATCCACCGGGCCAGTTGCCGCCATCGACGGGACTTCATCGCCATCAACTGCGGTGCCATACCGGAGTCGCTGCTGGAATCCGAATTGTTCGGCCACGAAAAAGGAGCCTTCACCGGGGCCACTCGCAGCAGTCACGGACTGATCACGGCCGCCGATGGCGGCACCCTGTTTCTGGATGAAATCGGTGACATGCCGCTGGCGCTACAGGTCAAGCTGCTGCGCGTGTTGCAGGAGCAACAGCTGCGCCCGATCGGCGGTAGAGGCGAAATACCGGTCGATATCCGGGTCATCTCCGCCACCCACCGTGACCTGCAAGAGGCGATCCGCCAGGGGGATTTCCGCGAGGACCTGTTCTATCGGCTCAACGTCGTACACCTGCATATCCCGGCTTTGAGCGAACGGCGCGAGGATATCCCGCTGCTGGTCGTCCACCAGCTGGGTGAAATCGCCAGACGCCGCCGGGAACCCCGCAAGCGCTACTCGCCGCAGGCCATGGAACTGCTGATCGCCGCCGCCTGGCCGGGAAACGTGCGGCAACTGGTCAACGTGATCGAGCAGAACGTGGTGTTGTGTCCCTCGTCGGTCATCGGCCCGCCACTGGTTGAACAAGCCCTGGGAGATAACGCCAACCGACTGCCCTCGTTCAGCGAGGCACGCGAAGAATTCAGCCGCAATTACCTGACCCAGCTGCTACGCCTGACCCGGGGCAATGTCAGCCGTGCCGCACGGCTGGCCGGACGCAACCGGACCGATTTCTACAAACTGCTGGCCAAACATCAGCTTGACCCTTCCCGGTTCAAGAGTTCCTGATCGCCTGCCTGTCGCCGGCTGACGACAACCGCACCAGCACCGCCCTCCAGCTGTCCCGGCATGGCCGCTGTCAGAAGTCGCGGCGATCGGTTTGTCGCCACAGAGCGACATATTCATATCAATGGTTTCAATCGGTTGCAAAAGACCATCAAGAACCGTCGGCGGATGGCGACGGTTTCCCCCGTCATCACCGGCTGCTCACTTTGGTTGGCCGTGCGCAGGCATCAATAACTAGTTTATTATCAAATAGTTAATTTAAATGGCATAAACCATGCGTAGCAAGGGCTGCGCTTAGGCGCTATACCCATGACAATCCAGAATGGAGGTAATCGCATGAACATGACCAAACCCCTCGCCGCCGCCTTCGGTTTGCTTCTGGGCAGCAGCATCGCCATGGCCCAGGAAATCCCCTTCGAAGCGCTGGATGTGGACGGCACCGGTGTACTGACACTTGAAGAAGCCTTGACTCATCCGGCGATGACCCCGGAGGCTTTCGCTGCCGCTGATACCGACGGGACCGGAGTGCTTACCCCGGAGCAGTATGAAGCCTTCGTGAGCGAGTACACCGCCCCAACCAACGAAGCCGGCTGACGGCGGGCCCGTACCCTCTCTCGCAGTCACGGGCAGCCGCAAGGCTGCCCGTGACTGCGCTCAGCCGATACCAGTACCCGCAGGGTTGCGCTGATGCCACACACCTTCCACGACAGCCGTGTGGCCTATGGCCACCCCTGGCCGGCGACCAGGGCAACCAGAGCCATGCCGCCCGCGATGACGCCGAGGAACAGGTTCCGGCGGGTCAGAAAGAAGACCCCGAGTGCTATCACGGTGGCCAGCAAGCGCTCCCATAGCTGGGTATCGGCCAGGGTCCCGACCGGCAGGAACAGAATGCGGCTGATCAGCGCCGCCAGGGTGGCATAGGCGACACAGGCCAGCCAGCGGAACACCGGCCCATCCACATTGATGGTGCCGGAGACGAACACGCCGAGCCAGCGCCAGAGATAGGTCGCGGCCCCGCAGACCAGCACCAGCAGCCAGAGTTCGAAGCTTCCGCTCACCGGCGAAACCCGCCGTATTCGAGCACCAGAAAGGCCAGCGTGCCGCCCAGCAGACCGGCGACGATCAGGCTCCATTCCGGGATCAGCAGATGGATCAGCGGGCCGCTGATCGCACCCGCGATCAGGGCGACGATGCCGATCCGGCTGCGCGTCTCTCCGGTCAGAATCAGAACGAAGTACATCGGATTGAGGAAAATCAGACCGAGAGTGACGAGATCGGTGAACAGCTCGGCGAGGAAGAAGCCGACGGTCGTACCGGTGAGACAGGCCAACCAGAGCGCCACCGCGAAGCCGAGAAAATAGGGCAGCCGCTGCTCGGCCGTCATCTGCGGGCAGCGGCGGATGGCGACGGCCCAGCCGGTCATGGCGATGAAGTGACCGATCAGATAGTAATGCCAACCCCGCCAGCGCGGATGGCGCAGCATCGGCAACAGCACCGCCGTCATCGGAAAGAAGCGGGCGCTGGTCAGCATCACCGTCAGCACCAGCGCGGGTGCGGCCGTGCCCAGCTGCCAGAGTTCGATCAGGGCGATCTGCCCGGGCAGCGCCCAGATGGTTAGTGTGGAGACAAAGGCCAGCAGCAGGGAGAAGTCCGCGTCGCGGGCCAGGGCGCCGAAGCCGATGTAACCGGCGGCGAGGACCGCGGCCGGCACCCCCAGGGCCTCCCGCACCCCGCCCCGCCAGGCCCGCGCAATCGAGGGAAAACCGCCCTGCTCCACGATCGGGTCTGCTCGGGAATGGAGGCGGCTCAGGTGGTGATTTTCGGGTCCAGCCAATCGCGCAGCGAATCGCCGAACAGATTGAAGGCGAACACGGCGAGACTGATGGCGATACCGGGGAACAGGATCATCCAGGGCGCTTCCAGATAGAAGTCGGCCGCCGAGCCGCTGAGCATCAATCCCCAGGAGGGGGTCGGTTCGGTGACTCCCAGACCGAGGAACGACAGCGAGGCCTCCAGCAGAATGGCCTGGGCAACGAAGGCGGTCAGCATGATCAGATAGGGGGCCACGACATTCGGCACGATGTGGCGCAGCACGATGCGGCTGTGCGAGTAGCCGGCAACCCGCGCGGCGTCGATATAGGGCATCTCGCGGATCGCCAGGGCCGAGGAGCGCACCACGCGCGCGACTTTCGGCACCATCGGCAGACCGATGGCGATGATCAGATTGACATCGATGCCCAGCACCATGTTCTTGCCCAGCACGGCGACGACCGCCAGGGCCAGGACGATGATGGGGAAGGACAGCAGCACGTCCATGACCCGCTGGATGAGGGTATCGGTCCAGCCGCCGAAATAGGCCGAGATGACGCCGATGAGAGCACCGATGGTGCAACCGGCTAGCGAGGCGAGAAAGCCGATCGCCAGTGCGGTGCGCGCACCGTAGATCACGCGCGAGAAGATGTCGCGCCCGAAATTGTCGGTACCGAAGGGATGCTCCAGCGAGGGCGGCATGAGCATCACGAGGTAGTTGATCCGGAACGGATCGTGCGGGGCCACCTGATCGGCGAAGGCGGCGGCCAGGCACATCACGATGATCACCAGCAGCCCGAGGGTGCCCAGCGGCTGCTGGACCATGAAATGCATCACCGGGTGGCGCCGCTTGGGCACTTTGTAGGTGATGGTCGGATCGGTGCGGGTCGCGGCCATCAGCGGTACCGGATGCGCGGATCGAGCACGGCGTAGAGCAGGTCGATCACGAAGTTGACGAGAATGAAGCACACCGCCACCAGCAGCACCAGAGCCTGGATCATGGTGTAGTCGCCGCGGGTGACGGCCTGCACGAACAGCCGCCCGATGCCGTTCAGGCCGAACACCTGCTCGGTCACCACCAGACCGCCGATCAGAAAGGCGAATTCGAGCCCGATCACGGTGATCACCGGCAGCAGGGCGTTGCGCATGCCGTGCCGGGCGACGACCAGGCGTTCATAGACTCCCTTGGCCCGGGCGGTGCGGATGTAATCCTCCTGCATCACCTCGAGCACCGAGGAGCGGGTCATGCGGGTGGCGACCGCCGAGTAGCGGTAGCCGACCGCCAGCGCCGGCCAGATCAGCTGGGACAGGTTGGCCCGGGGGTCCTCGAAAAAGGGTGTGAAGGTGAGCGACGGTATCCAGCCATAGAAGGTCAACAGGAAAAGAATGATAATCATTCCTAGCCAGAACGAGGGAATGGCCAGGCCGGCGATGGAAAACACCCGGATCAGGTGATCGATCCAGGTGTTGCGGAAAATCGCCGAGAGGGTTCCCAGCGGCAGGGCGATGATGATGGCCAGCAGGGTCGCCATGATCGCGACCTGCAGCGACAGTTCCAGGCGGATGCCGATCTCGTAGGCCACCGGCCGCCCGGTCCACATCGACACCCCCAGATCGCCCCGCAGCAGCCCACCCATCCAGTGGACGAACTGGATGTGGCCCGGCTGATCCAGACCGAGGCGGGTGCGTTCGGCGTCGATCACGTGCTGCGGGACGTTCGCCCCCTCGGCGCGCAACATCAGATCGACCACGTCGTCGCCGGGCATGACGCGCAGCATGAAGAACACCAGGATCGCGACCCCGAGCAGCGTCGGGATCATCAGCAGAATGCGCTTGATCGTGTAGGCGAGCATCGGTTCCGATTCGGCTGCCGGGCGCAGCGCGTGCTGCGCCCGGTGGGTGGGTGTGGGCCGCTTACTCGGCGAGCCAGACCTCGGCCAGGTCCTGGTTGAGGTAGTGGCTCGGTGAGACGTGCCAATTCTTGAGCTTGTCGTGGTGCACGATGATCCGGTGCCACCAGATGGTCGGGATGTTGTAGGCGGCCTCGATGGCCAGGTGCTCCAACTCGCGGATGTAGGCCTTGCGCTGCTCGACGTCCAGCTCGCGGGCTTGCAACTCGTAGAGTTCGTCGATGCGCGGGTTGTTGTAGCCGGTGTAGTTGATCGAGGACAGGTCGCTGGAGATGTACTTGATCAGCTGCAAGTTGGGCTCGTCCATGTAGTCGCAGTGGAAGTCCAGGCCGGCATCCAACTCCTCGCTGCGCAGTTTGGCCTGGTAGAGCCGGGTTTCGAGCTGTTCATGCTCGACCTGGACCCCGATCTGGCGCCATTGGTCGATCAGGAACACGCCGACCGGGGTGTACGGCATGGCGATGTTGCGGTTGGTGAGGGTGAGCGACAGGTTCGCCTGGCCCGCCTCGTCCAGCAAGGCCCTGGCTTGGGAGCGCGCGGTCTCGATGTCGCGCGAGAAGCCCGGCCATTGTTCGACTTCCTCGTTGGAAGCCGCCAGCTCGTAGCCGGGGCGCAGCAGACCACCGACATGGCGTACCAGGGCGATGCGCGACAGCGCTTCGGCCCCGGTCCAGCGGTCGATGGCCAGCGACAGGGCCTGGCGCACCCGCACGTCGTCGAACGGCGGCTTGGTGGTATTGATCGAGACGATCAGCGAGCAGGTCCAGGGCGATTCCTGCACCACCGCGCGCTCGCCCAGCTGGCCGACCAGGCGATCGCGGTCGGCCGGTGAATGGCCGCGGAATTCGACCAGCACCTCGCCGGCGGCCAGCGCGTTGACCATCGGCGCGCCACTGGTGAAGATCGCCCGGTAGCCGTCGAGATAGGGTTTGCCCGGGTCCCGGTAGTCCGCGAACCGCTCGCCCACCCAGTGGGAGCCGGCGACATGCTCGACGAACACGAAGGGGCCGGTACCGAGGATGTTCTGCTCCGGCCAGCGCGGGTCCTCGGCCAACTTCTCGGCGCTGTAGATGCAGTCCCAGGGCGAGGCGAATTGCGCCAGCATCGCGGCATTGGGGGCGCTCAGCGTGACCACCACGGTGTGCTCGTCGGGGGTCTCGATGGTGGCGATGTCGGCGTAGGCGGCCGCGCGGATCGAGCGCACCCCGTCCGGGGGATTGCGGATGCGGTCGTAGCTGGCCTGCACGTCGCGCGCGGTGAACGGCGAGCCGTCGTGGAACACCACGCCCTGGCGTAGCGTGAAGGTATAGGTCAGCCCGTCGTCCGAGACCTCCCAGGACTCCGCCAGATCGCCTTCGACCTCGGGGTAGCTATCGGGCACGAAGCGCAGCAGGGTGTTGTAGTGCGGGCGTACCGGATGGATGAAGGCGAACGAGGTATGGGCGTGGCAGTCGTAGTTGGGCGGCTCGGCGCTGACGGCGAACGGCAGGATGCCGCCGTGGCGCGGTTCGTCCGCCACCGCCAGGGCCGCCAGGACGGCCAGCCCGAGCAGCGCCGCACCCAAGGTCAAGCGTTTGGTATTCATCATGTTGTCCTCCTTTGGTTCTCGTTCATACGGTACGGATGGTTCCCGTCCCGATGCGCTACAGCTTGATACAGGCGGCATGGTGCCGCGGTTCGATTTCACGTAGTGGCGGAACCTCCCGCCGACATTCTTCGCTGGCCAGTGGGCAGCGGGTATTGAATACACAACCCTCGGGCGGGTTCAGCGGACTTGGTACCTCACCGCCCAGCACCTGGTATCGCCGTTCACGCTCCAACTCGGGGTCCGGGATCGGCACCGCATCGAGCAAGGCCCGGGTATAGGGGTGTTGCGGATCGTCGTAGAGTGCATCTCGATCGGCCAGCTCCATGATGTGCCCCAGATACATGACCGCCACCCGGTCGGAGATGTGGCGGACCACGGCCAGATCGTGGGCGATGAACAGATAGGTGAGTGCGAACCGATCCTGCAGGTCCTCGAGGATGTTGATGATCTGCGCCTGGATCGAGACATCCAGGGCCGATACCGGTTCGTCGCAGATGATGAACGAGGGCTCCAGCGCCAGCGCCCGGGCGATGCCGACCCGCTGGCGCTGGCCGCCGGAGAGTTCGTGCGGGTAGCGTTGGGCCATGTAGTCGAACAGTCCGACCGATTCCAGCAATTCCGCGGTACGCTTGCGCGCCGCCTTGCGGCTGGGCTCGAGACGGTAGACCAGCATCGGCTCGGTAATGATGTCGCCGACCGTCATGCGTGGATTCAGCGAGCTGAACGGGTCCTGAAAGATCACCTGGACCTTGCGCCGTAACTGCTTCAGATCATCGCCCGAGGCGCGGCGGATGTCCAGACCCTCGAACAGCAGTTCGCCCGCGGTGGCGTCTTCCAGGCGCAGCAGGGTGCGCCCCACGGTGGTCTTGCCGCAGCCGGATTCACCCACCAGACCGAGCGTCTCGCCCGGATGGACGGTGAAGGACACATCGTCGACCGCTTTCACCACGGCCCGCCGGCCGAGCATGCCGCCCAATCCGGCGGCGACCTCGAAGTAGGTCTTCATGCCCTTGACCTCGAGCAAGGGCTTGGCCTCCTTAACCACCCGGCGGGTATGGGCCGAAGCCTGCGGCGGCGCCATGCCGATGCCCTCGGGTCCTTTGGTCGCCAGCTCCTCGGCCCGCAGGCAGGCAGAGAAATGCCGCTGCTCGATCTCGACCAGCGGCGGCATCCGCTCCAGGCAGGCGTCGAGGCGCGCCCGGCAGCGCGGGGCGAAGCGACATCCATCGGGAGGGTTCAGCAGATCGGGCGGCAGGCCCTCGATGGTTTCGAGCTTGGCGGAGCGCGTCTGGTCCAGCCGCGGGACCGAGCGCAGCAGACCGATGGCGTACGGATGTCGGGGGCGGCCGAAAATGTCGCTCGCGGTGCCCTGCTCGATCATCTTGGCGGCATACATCACGTTCACCCGGTCGGCGTAGCGGGCGACCACGCCGAGATTGTGGGTGATGATGATCAGCGCGATACCGAGGCGGCGCGAGAGATCCTGCATCAACTTGAGGATCTGCGCCTGGATCGTCACATCCAGCGCGGTGGTCGGCTCATCGGCGATGATCAGCTTCGGATCGCAGGCCAGACCGATGGCGATCATGACCCGTTGACGCATGCCGCCGGAGAACTGATGTGGATACTGACCGAGGCGGCGTGCCGGATCGGGAATGCCTACCAGTTGCAGCAATTCGAGGGCCCGCGCGCGGGCTTTCTCCTGGCTGATCGTCTGGTGCATGAACAGCGCTTCGGTGATCTGGAAGCCGATCGTCAGCACCGGATTGAGCGAGGTCATCGGCTCCTGGAAGATCATCGAGATTTCCTTACCGCGAATCTCGCGCATCTCGTCGTCGGAGAGCCTCAGCAGATCCCGGTCCTGGAACATTATCTCCCCGCCGACCACCCGTCCGGCCGGCTTGGCGAGCAGCCGCATGATGCTTAGCGCGGAAACCGACTTGCCGCAGCCGGATTCACCTACGACGGCGACCACTTCGCCAGGATGCACATCGTAGGAAATCCCCTCCACCGCGCGCACCACACCCCGCGAGGTCACGAAGTGAACATGCAGGTCGCGCACCGACAGCAGCGGCCGCGCGCGCTCGGCAACCGCCCGCTCGCCAGCCTCGGGCACCGCTTCCAGTACCGCGCTCATGCCGATCCGGACCCTCCTTCGGCTCCGCGACTCTCGTTCATCATTATGATTGGTATCTCCACAGCGCCCGAAGAATCAGGCATTTCATGGTCAAGCGCCGTGGAATCAAAGTAACAGCCTCCGAAGTAGTGGTCAACCGAAGAGACAATGTTGATCTCGCGGGTTTCGCGACCCTGGAAATCACAGCATCGCGAGTGGCGTCGCTCTGGCGGGAGGCGGAAACAGGGCATCGAGTTCGGCCAGCTGCACCTCGTCGAGCGGTCGCTCCAGCGCAGCGGCATTCTCGCGCAGCCGCTCGCGCCGGCCGGTCTTGGGAATGGCGATGATGTCGTCGCTGGCCAGCAGCCAGGCCAGGGCGGCCTGCGCTGGCGTCAGCTCATGGCGCGCGGCGAAATCCTTGAGCTTGGTATTGCGCAGCAGCCGCGCCTGCTCGATCGGCGAGTAGGCCATCACCGGTACGCGCCGCTCGCGCAGCCAGGGGAGTAGATCGTACTCGATACCGCGATGGGTCAGATTGTAGAGCAGCTGATTGGTCGCGACCCCCGAACCGTCATCCAGCGACCAGAGTTCCCGCATGTCGTCGAGGTCCAGATTGCTCACGCCCCAGTGACGGATCTTGCCGGACTGTTGCAGCGCGTCGAAGGCGTCCAGGGTCTCGGCCAGCGGCACACCACCGCGCCAATGCAGCAGGTACAGATCGATGCGGTCGGTGCCCAGGCGCGCGAGGCTGCGCTCGCAGGCCGCCACCGCGCCCCGCCGGTCGGCATTGTGCGGATAGACCTTGCTGACCAGAAACACCTGGTCGCGGCGCCCTTGCATGGCCTCGCCGACCAGTTCCTCGGCCAGTCCCTCGCCGTACATCTCGGCGGTGTCGATCAGGGTCAGTCCGAGGTCCAGTCCCAGCCGCAGGGTGGCGATCTCCTCGGCGCGCGTCGCCGGGTCGTTGCCGATGTACCAGGTACCCTGGCCCAGCGCCGGCACGCGCTCGCCCGAGGGGAGGGTTACGGTTTTCATTGCCTATGCCTTCGGTATCGTTGATGGAGTACGTTATAGACCAGTAGTGTGGGCAACTTGTTGCCCACGCGGCGACTCGCCGGGAAGCGCCCGAGCTACACGGTCGCCGCGTAGAGCGCCCGATACCGCTCGCGCAGCTGGTTCTTCTGTACCTTGCCCATGGTGTTGCGCGGCAGTTCGGTGACGAAGAACACCCGTTTGGGCTGCTTGTAGCGGGCCAGCCGGCCGGCCAGGGCGTTGAGCACCGTGGCCTCGTCCAGGCTGGCGCCGGGCCGGGGGACCACCACGGCGGTCACGCCTTCGCCGAAATCCGGGTGCGGCACGCCGATCACCGCCGACTCGGCCACCCCGGGCAGTTCGTCGATCAGCATCTCGATCTCCTTGGGGTAGACATTGAAGCCGCCGGAGATGATCAGATCCTTGCCGCGGCCGACGATATGCACATAGCCGCGCTCGTCGATCAGGCCGAGATCGCCGGTGATGAAGAAACCGTCCGCGCGGAACTCCTCGGCGGTCTTGTCCGGCATGCGCCAATAGCCCTGGAACACGTTCGGGCCGCGTACCTCGATCATGCCGACCTCGCCTTGCGGCAGCGGGTCGCCGGTCTCGGGGTCGGCGATACGCAGTTCCACTCCCGGCAGCGGGAACCCCACGGTCCCGGCGCGGCGCTCGCCATCATAGGGGTTGGAGGTATTCATGCTGGTCTCGGTCATGCCGTAGCGCTCCAGGATCGCGTGCCCGGTGCGCTCGGCGAAGGCCTTGTGGGTTTCGGCGGTCAGCGGCGCCGAGCCGGAGATGAAAACCCGGATATGGGCCACCGACTCGCGGGTCAGGGCGGGGCTGTCCAGCAACCGGGTGTAGAAGGTCGGCACCCCCATCATGGCCGTGGCCCGGGGCAGCAGCCGCAGCACCTCGTCGAGGTCGAAACGGGGCAGGAACAGCATCTGTGCCCCGGCCAGCAGCACCACATTGGTGGCCACGAACAGGCCGTGGGTGTGATAGATGGGTAGCGCGTGCAGCAGCCGGTCGGCCGCGGTGAAATGCCAGTAATCGACCAGGGTCAGTGCGTTGGAGCTCAGGTTGTCATGGCTGAGCATCGCCCCCTTGGACCGCCCGGTGGTACCCGAGGTATACAGAATGGCGGCCAGATCGTCGCCCTGGCGCAGCACGTCCGAAAAGCTCTCGCCGGCCTCTGCCACCTTGGCCATCAGCGTACCGTCGGCCGCCGTTCCCAGGGTCTCGACATGCGCCACGCCGGTTTCGCGGGCCAGCATCTCGGTCTCGGCTCGGAAACCGGGCCGGCAGACGAACACGGCCGGTTCGGCATCACCCAGGAAATAGCGCAGCTCCTCGACGGTGTAGCCGGTGTTCAGGGGCAGATAGACCGCGCCCGCGCGCAGCGTGGCCAGATACAGCAATAGAGCCTCCAGGCTCTTGTCCACCTGCACCGCCACCCGGTCGCCGGGCTGCACGCCCAGCGCCACCAGCATCTTGGCGTAGCGGGCCGTCAGCGGCAGCAGTTCCCCATAGCGGATGATCCGCTCCTTCGGGGTGATGATGAAGGGCGTGGCGGGATCGGCGGGCAGTTGCGCCGCGATCAGGCTGAACAGGTTGTGGTTCACGATTCGCTCTTGGCTTGAAGTTTCTGAAACGCGCGCGCCAGCCGGCGTACGGAGGTAGAAGCGACCACCGTGCCCTGATTGACGAACTGCTCGTGATTGGCCTCGATCTGGGCCAGGTCGTAGCGGTAGTTGACCATCAGACCGGCGGCCTGGCGTAGTCCCCTGGCGGACAGATCGGCCTGCCAGTGGATCTGCTCCAGCTGGGCGCCGTTACCCAGATGGAAGCGGGCCACCGGATCGACCGGCTGGCCGTCGCCGCGCCGGGCTTCCAGGAAATAATGCCCGGCCAGCGGCAGCAGCAGGGCCTTGAGTGCTTCCACAAGGTCCGCATCCTCCGACCAGTCCGGCTGCTCCAGTCGGTTCAGCAACTCGCGTTCGCGCTCGCCCAGCGGCAACTCCGCGCGGCGCACCCAGCTCATGAAACCCGGCACCGGCGACAGGGTGACGAAGGTCTTCAATCCGGGCAGGTCGCGGGCCAGATCCTCGACCACCTGCTTGATCAGGAAGTTGCCCAGCGAGACGCCGCGCAGCCCGTCCTGGCAGTTGCTGATCGAGTAGAACACCGCCGTGCTGGCCCGGGAGTGATCCAGCAGCGGACGCCGCTCATCGAGGATTTCCTGGATCGATCCGGGGATTCCCCCGGTCAGCGCTACCTCGACGAAGATCAGCGGCTCGTCGGCCAGGGCCGGATGGAAGAAGGCGAAACAGCGCCGGTCGGCCGGCACCAGCCGGCGGCGCAGTTCGTCCCAGTTGCCGATTTCGTGCACGGCTTCATAGCGGATGATCTTCTCCAGGATATTGGCCGGAGTCGACCAGTCGATCCGCCGCAGCACCAGAAACCCGCGGTTGAACCAGGAATTGAACAGATGGGACAGGTCATGATCGACCACCGCCAGTTCGGGCAGCTCCCGCAAGCGCGCCAGCAGGTCGGCGCGCAGCGCGACCAGCGCCGCCGTGCCGCTCGGGGCCTGGTTGAGCCGCCGGAACAGTTCCTGGCGGGGCGCCTCGCAGGCCCGGAACAGGCGCTGGGATTGCGCCGGCGAGGGATCGGCCTGATAGTCGTGAAACGCCTGCGCCAGCGCTTCGCGATCCGGCGCGAAACCCTCGGCCAGCATCTGGAAGAACGCCGTCCTGTCCCGCGCCTCGGCCAGCCCGTAGGCGGTCAGTATGTGATGGGCGATGGCCACCCCGGAGGCCTCGCCGTGGCCCGACAGCAAGCGCCGGCAGTCGGCCTCCAGATCGACCGACCCGGACCCTGGACCGTAGTCCAGCAGCGCTCGGCCACGTTCGGAGATCGTGGTCAGCAGATCCTGGAAAAAGCTCGGGCTCAAGGTGCCGGTCTCGTCAGCCAGTCAAGTCATCAGCTTACAACACCGGGTAATTCGCACAAAGCTAACGTGAACCCGCCCGCTTATTTCGAACGCGGATCGAGCGCGTCGCGCAGTCCGTCACCGAGCAGGTTGAACGAGAGCACGGTGACGAAAATCGCCAGCCCCGGAAAGATCGCCATCCAGGGACCGCTGCTCAGAAACCGCTGGGCGGAGTTCAGCATCGACCCCCAGGACGGCATCGGCGGTTGCTGGCCCAGGCCGAGAAACGACAGGCTGGCCTCGGCGATCACCGCCGTGGCGATGGTCAGGGTCGCCTGCACCAGCAGTGGCGGCATGACATTGGGCAGGATATGCCGGAACGCGATGCGCCAATGGGGGTTGCCGACGGCCCGGGCGGCCTCGATATAGTCCTCGGCCATGATCGCCTGGACCTGTCCCCGGGTCAGGCGAATGAAGATCGGCGTGGCCGTGATGCCGATGGCGATCATCGCATTGGTCAGGTTCGGACCCAGAAAGGCCGCCAGCGCGATGGCCAGGATCAGGAACGGCACCGCCAGCATGGCATCGGTCAGGCGGCTGATCAGGCTGTCGGTCCAGCCGCCCATATAGCCGGCGAGCAATCCCAGCGGCACGCCCGCCAGGATCGCGATCAGCACCGAGATCACCCCGGCGGCCAGCGAGGCGCGGGCGCCGTAAATCACCCGGGACAGCACATCGCGTCCGACCTCGTCGGTGCCGAACCAGTGCGCCCAGCTTGGCGCCTGGCGCACGGCGG
>CAYMHN010000011.1:0-17844 GCA_964390235.1 uncultured Candidatus Competibacteraceae bacterium | reverse complement strand
AATCGGAAGAGCACACGTCTGACTGGAGTTCAGACGTGTGCTCTTCCGATTGGATGAATTCGTGATGCAGCCGGGCAAGCAGTGTCGGAAGCGCGAGGCTTGGGGTCTGCATTTCCCCGCGCAGCCAATGCACCAGATCGGCCATCCGCGCCGGTGTTTCCTCCGGTGTGGCGAAGTGGAACAGCTCGCCGGTGGCGGTGATGACATGGTTCGGCTGGCTCTTGTAGCGTCCCGGTTCGATCCATTTGCGGGTCGGCTCGCCGCCCGGTGTTTGCGCCACCCGCCAGAACCCCTCCTTGAGCACGATGCGGTTGAGGTCGCGCAGATCGCCCTCGCCCAATGGCCGATCTTCGCGGGCCAGAGTGCGCACCAGCTCGATCGCGATGTCGTGGCCGCGCATCTCCTCGTACTCGCGCAGCAGGTGTTCGCCCCGCGTACGGCCGTGAATGAGCAGCAACAGGGTCTCGCCATAAGTGAGCGTATTGCCCTCGATATGGTTGGAGTTGTAGTTCCACTCGATGCGCAGGCGCTGCCACAAACGGTTTTCGTTCTCCGCCGGCAAGGGCTGCGCCGCAAGCCAGTCGCGCGCGAGTTGGCGCAGATCCTCCGGAAGGCTGTCGAGCCAATGGTTTGCCGTGTTCATACGGGAATCTCCTCCATCGTTTCGTGGTTCAGCCGCCACTGTCCCGTGAGCAGCTTCTGCCACAAAAGCGGGCGCCATACCCATGCTGAACAGCCTTGCGGACAGGCAGGCTATAATGCTGCAATCAGTGCCGCTTGCCGAACCCTCACTCCTGGCAGCAGCCAGCTGGAGACCGAACGATACCATGATCAATTGGCCGAAGACCGCTGTCAGTGAACTGCTGGGTATCGATTACCCCCTGATTCAGGCGCCGATGGCGGATGGCATCACCACGCCGGAGCTGATCGCCGCCGTGTCCAACGCCGGTGGGCTGGGCTCGCTGGGGGCCGGCCACATGAGTCCGGAAGCGTTGCGCCGGGCGATCGGGGAGATCCGCTCGCTCACCGACCGGCCGTTCGCCGTCAATCTGTTCGTGCCCGAGCCCGTCAAGGAGGATGCCGAGCGCATCATCAGCGCCAACAAGCTGCTGGTCGGCTATCGCGAGGAGTTGAACCTGCCGGAGCCGGAGCCACTGGCCTCGGCGGCACCCAATTACACCGAGCAACTCGGGGTGCTGTTCGAGGAATCCGTGGAGATCATCAGCTTCACTTACGGTGTGCCGGGCGCGGACGAGCTGGAAAGCATCAAGCAGCTGGGCATTACCACCCTGGGCAATGCCACTCACCTGCTGGAGGCCATCCTGCTGGAGGAGGCGGGCATCGATCTGGTGGTGGCCCAGGGCGCCGAGGCCGGCGGTCATCGCGCAACCTTCATCGGTCGCACCGAACAGGGCTTGCAGGGGGCCATGGTGTTGCTGCCGGTACTGGTCGATCATCTGCGCATTCCGGTGATCGCCGCGGGCGGTATCATGGATGGCCGCGGCATCGTCGCCGCGCTTGCGCTGGGTGCCTCCGGGGTACAGCTGGGCACGGCGTTTCTGACCACCCCGGAGAGCGGCGCCCATCCCGGCTACAAAGCCACCCTGCTGGACAGCAACGAACTGACCACGGTACTGACCCGGGTATTTTCCGGCAAACCGGCCCGGGCCATCCGCAACCGCTTTATCGAAGAGTTGAGTGGGGCCGAAGCGTTCCTGCCCGGCTATCCAGTGCAACACGCTTTGACGCTGGACATCCAGCAAGCCGCCGCCGAGCGGGACATGCCCGAGCTGATGGCGCTCTGGGCCGGCAGCGGCTGCGCGCTATGCCGGACCGAGGCGGCCGCCGAGCAGATCGGTCGCTGGCTGGGCCAGATCGATCAGTTGCTGGGCCGTTCGAGCAGGGTGTAAAGCCGGGTCCAATCGAAAGCCGGCCCCGGATCGGTCTTGCGCCCGGGGGCGATATCGCCGTGACCGGCCAGTGCCTCGGCGGCGAGTGTCGGATAGGCCAGCCGAAGGGCGTCGATCACCCTGGCGAGCACCGGATACTGGCGGTCGTCGTAGGGGAGATCGTCGGTGCCTTCCAGTTCGATGCCGATACTGAAGTCATTGCAGCGTTCACGACCCCGATAACAGGATTCGCCGGCGTGCCAGGCACGCCGGTGAAAAGCGGCATATTGCGTCAAGCCGCCGTCCCGGCGGATCAGCAGATGGGCGGATACCCGAAGGGCTTGCAAGGTCTGAAAATACGGATGCGGCGACGGGTCCAGGGTATTGGTGAACAGCGCGTCGATCCAGGGACCACCGAACTCGCCGGGCGGCAGACTGATACCGTGGATCACGATCAGTTCGATGGCGGTGCCCGCGGGCCGCTCGTCGCAATTCGGCGATGGCAGCCAACGGGCCGCGTCCAGCCGGCCGGTGAGTCGATCGACCCGAATGAACCGGGTGCGGGGAATTCCGGTCTGCATCTGTGGGTAACACGATTGGAAATCGACCTATCCTAGCATGCGGGTCGGCGAACTGCCGTTCATCTCCGCGGTCGATAGACGCGCCAATCACACTTTCGGATAACCGAATCGAGGAATCGATGTTGAAGCGTATCTGGCTGTTGCTGTTGCTGACCGGGCTGCTCCCGGGTCAGGCATCCCTGGCGCTGGAACCGATCAAAAGTCCCAATGATGAACGCCAATATCAGTACTTCACCCTGCCCAATCAGTTGCAAGTCCTGCTGATTTCCGATCCCGCGACCGACAAGGCGGCCGCCTCGCTGGACGTGCACATCGGCAGCAGCAGCGACCCGGAAGATCGTCCGGGTTTGGCGCATTTTCTGGAACACATGCTGTTTCTGGGTACCGGAAAATATCCCGAGCCGGGGGAGTACAAGCAGTTCCTGTCGGCCCATGGGGGCAACCACAATGCCTACACGGCCCATGAGCACACCAATTATTTCTTCGATGTGGACGCCGACTACCTGGAGCCGGCGCTGGATCGCTTCGCCCGGTTCTTCATAGACCCCTTGTTCTCCGAGCGCTATGTGGCCAACGAGCGCCAGGTGGTGCATTCCGAGTACCAGTCCAAGCTGGGCAGCGATGGCTGGCGGATTCGCAGTGCCCTGCGCCAGGCCATGAACCCCGCGCACCCGGCCGCGCGCTTCAACATCGGCAGCAACGAAACCCTGGCGGATCGGCCGGAGCGATCGATCCGGGACGACCTGATCGCTTTCTACCGCGAGCATTATTCCGCCAATCTGATGACTCTGGTGGTGCTGGGCAGACAGCCGCTGGATGAACTGCGCGACTGGGTGGAACAGCGCTTTGCCGCCGTTCCCGATCACGGCGCGGCGCTGCCGACGGTGGAGGCGCCCATGTTCCTGCCCGACAGCCTGCCGGCGCGGCTGGAGGTCCAGACCTTGCGGCCGGATCGGCGACTGACCCTGAGCTTCCCGGTGCCGGCGGTCAGCGCTCACTACGCCAGCAAGCCGCTGTCCTATATCGGCAATCTGCTCGGTCATGAAGGCGAGGGCAGTCTACTGGCGCTGCTCAAGCAACGCGGCTGGGCCGATGGTCTGGGCGCGGGACTCAGCGACAGCAATCGCGACCAGGCGGTCATGTCCGTGTCCATCCAACTGACCGACGAAGGACTGGATCGGATCGACGCGATTGTTGAACTGGTGTTTCAGCAGTTGCGCCTGATCGAGCGTGACGGCATCGAGCGCTGGCGCTTCGAGGAGCAGCAGCGCATGGCCGAGGTCGGCTTCCAGTTCCAGGAACCCGCCAGTCCTCTCGCCCATGTCCGTTCCCTGGCGGCCAGTCTGCACGATTATCCGCCCGAGGACGTGTTACGCGGTCCCTATCTGATGGAGACGTTCGACCCGGAACTGATTCGTGGCTATCTGGCCTGGCTGCGGCCGGACAAGCTGCTGCTCACCGTCAGCGCCCCCGAGCGCGAGACGGATGCCATCGAGCCCTGGTTCCAGGTGCCTTATCGACTACAAGCGATTGCGGCCGATACCGTGGCGCGCTGGCGGGACGCGCCACGCTTGGCCGAGCTGGCGCTGCCCCGGCCCAACCCCTTCATTCCCGAGCGGCTGGCGCTCAAGCCCTTGCCCGAACAGCCGGCCACCGAGCCCGAGCTGATCCTGGAGCAGCCGGGGCTGAGTCTCTGGTTTCTGCAAGATAGCGAGTACCGGGTACCGAGGGCCGAGTTCTTCGTCTCGGTGCGCTCGCCACGGGCCAATGACAGCGCCCGGCATGCAATGTTGACCGAGTTGTACCTGCGTCTGGTCCAGGAGCAGCTCAATACCTTTACCTATCCGGCCTATCTGGCTGGACTGGATTTCCGCTTGTACCGCCACCTGCGTGGGTTCACCCTGCGGATTTCCGGCTATGATCCCAAACAGCCGCTGCTGCTGGAGCGCATCGTCGCCGCTTTGCGCCAGCCCGTGGTCGAGCCGGCGGTATTCGCCCGGGTCAGTGACGATCTCCGGCGCAGCCTGGAAGGTGCCCGGCGTGACCCACCCTACCGCCAGGCCATGTCGGAAGTCACCGATCTGCTGTTGACGCCGAGCTGGACCACGGCCCAGCAACTCGATGCCTTGAGCGCGCTAGTCGCCGAGGATGTGGAGCACTTCGTGCCCGTGTTGCTGGCCGAGCTGGAACTGCAAGTGCTGGCCCATGGCAATCTCGATGCCGCGGAGGCCCGGGCCATGACCACGATGCTGCGGCACGAGCTGCTGGCCGATGCCGAGCCGGTGAGCGTGCCTCGCGGAGACATGCTGCGCTTGCAGACCGGGATCGACTATACCCGGCAGCTGGAGGTCGACAACAGCGACTCATCGGTGGTGGTGTACTATCAAGGGCCGGACCGCGGTTTCGACAGCCGGGCGCGCTATGCCTTGTTGGCCGAGGTCATGCAGAGCCCCTTTTTCGAGCAGCTGCGTACCGAGCAGAATCTGGGCTATATCGTGTTCGCCACCACCATGCCGATTCTGCAGGTGCCGGGGCTGGCCTTCGTGGTGCAGTCGCCCGATGCCGCCCCCGCCGAACTGGTCCAACACATCGAGCGGTTCCTGCACGATCATGCAGAGCGCCTGGCACAGCTCGATGAATCCGAGCTGGCCCGTTACCGAGCGTCCCTGCAATCGCGCATCCTGGAGCCACAGCGTACGCTACAGGCAAGGGCCAGCTATTTCTGGACCGAGCTGGATCATAGCGAGCCGGTTTTCGATACCCGACAGCAACTGGCCGCCGCGGTCGCCGATATCAGCCTGGAGCAACTGCTGGCCACCTACCACGAAGCCCTGGGAACGGACAGCCGGCGCCGCCTGGTGGTGGAGACTCCGGGTAATCGGATGATCGCCGCCGATCGCCTGGAGGCACCCGGATGGATCAGCGACGCCGCCTCGTTTCGCGCCGAACTCGACCGATTTCCGGATGAGGGTGGATGATTTGACGGCTGAAATCACGCACAATGCCTGCTAGATCGGGTCGCGCTCCGCGACCCTCCCGATGGATCACAGGAAAGCCGCAGCGTGCGACCAAGCCTTGAACGACGTCTGGACCGGCTACTCAGCGCCGGTCAAGCCCAACTGCTGGCCGGTGGCCGGATCGGCCTGGAGAAGGAAAGCCTGCGGTTGCGGCGCAGCGATGGACTGATCGCCCAGACGCCGCATCCGGCCGGACTCGGTTCGGCGCTGCTCAATCCGTACATCACCACCGATTATTCCGAGGCCCTGCTGGAATTCGTCACCCCCCCGCTGAACAGCGCGGATCAGGCGCTGGGGTTTCTGTGGGATGTGCATGCCTACACGCACCGGCAGCTCGGCGACGAACTGCTGTGGGCCGCCAGCATGCCTTGCGTGGTGGCCGGCGAGGACAGTATCCCGATCGCCCGGTTCGGCAGTTCCAACCCGGGCTTGCTCAAGCACATCTATCGCGTGGGTCTGGGGCATCGATATGGCAAGGTCATGCAGGTGATTGCCGGTACCCATTTCAATTACTCGCTACCGGACGCATTCTGGCCGGTTTTTCAGTCCCTGGAAGAGGATACGGGCACGCTGCCGGAGTTCATCAGCGAGCGCTATTTAGGACTGATTCGCAACGTCCATCGCCACAGCTGGTTGCTGCTCTACCTGTTTGGCGCCTCGCCCGCCGTGTGCAAGTCGTTTCTGCGCGGCCAGACCGTCAGCTTGGAGGAATACGACGACACCACCTGGTATGGCCCTCATGCCACCTCGCTGCGCATGAGCGATATCGGCTATACCAACCGCAAGCGCTGTGCCCTCAAGGTCGATTACGACAGTCTGGCCAGCTATACCGAAACCGTGCTGGACGCCGTGCATACCCCTTGCGTCCCCTATCAGGCGATCGGGGTCGAGGTGGATGGCGAATTCCGGCAACTGAGCGGCAATATTCTGCAAATCGAGGACGAGTATTACAGCGTGATGCGCCCCAAACAGCCACCGCTGCCCGGCGAACGGTCCTTGCAAGCCCTGCGCCAGCGGGGGGTGGCTTATGTCGAGCTGCGTACCAGTGATCTCGACGTGTTCGAACCGACCGGCATCGGGCCACTGCAACCACGGTTTCTGGAGGCGTTCCTGATTTACTGCCTACTCGCTGATAGTCCGCCGGTCAGCAGCGAGGAGCAGAATCGGATCGACTACAATCAGCTGTCGGCTGCCCGTCAGGGGCGTGACCCCGAACTGCGCTTGTGGACTGCCGATGGCGATCTGCCGCTGGCGGTCTGGGGGCGGCGGATCTGTGAGCGGATCGCCGATATCTGCCAACTGCTCGACCGGACCCCGACCACGCCCTCCTACCGGGACGCACTGAACGCCCAGATCGAGAAACTGGACGATGCCGCGTGTACGCCTTCGGCCCGGGTGCTGACCACAATGCGGAGTGAGCGCGTCGGATTCTATCATTTTGCCAAGACACTCTCGGAGCAGTACCAGCAGCAGTTTCGGGCCGCGCCTCTGGCACCGGAGCGGGAACACTACTTCACCGAGCTGGCCGAGCGATCGCGGCGGCAGCAGCAGATTCTGGAGCAGTCCCCACAGCCCCCTTTCAGCGAGTTTCTGCACGACTATCTGGCCAGGATCTGAGTACTCGCCACCCGTGCCATCATTCAGGAGCTGATTATGAAGTCCATTTTCAGACGCATCCCGGCCGTGGCGCTCGCTGCCCCGGGACTGTTGCTGCTGGCGGCTTGCGCCAGCCCGGTGGCGACGACCAGTCAGCCGCCGCTCCCGCCCCCGCCGGACGACCAGACCCTGGAGATCCTGACCCTGGAACCGCCCTCTCTGGCCGAGTCCTTGGCGCCCGAACCGGCGGAGCCCGAGGTGCTGGAGGACATCCCGCCCCGCCAGTTGCGCCCCGGGGTGCTGCCCGGCGTCGATCAGACCGAATTGCCGTTCGAGCACCGCTTGCAGCAGCGGCAGCAGCGCGTCAATCTGGGTCTGGATCGACCCCAGCGCGAACAGGAACCGGTCGATAACCTGCTGGATCTGGAATTCTGACTCGTCACTGGTAGCCGCGGACATGCGCCCAGCCGCGATAGGCAGCGGCATGCAAGGGAACATTGTGGATGCGTAATACATCGACTCCCTGACCGCACAGAGCCAGGGACGCACCCAGGGTAGCGTGGTCGCGTTCCTCGCGGCTGTCCCGAGCAAAGCCGCGCAGATAGGATTTGCGCGAGTGACCGATCAATACCCGCAGACCCCGGCGCCGCAGTCGGTCCACCTGACGCAGCAGGGCCAGGGACTGGCTGGCCGTTTTGCCGAAGCCGATCCCCGGATCGATGATCAGCCGCCGATGGTCGATGCCGGCTCGATCCCAGAGGATCAGTTGCCGATCCAGCCAGCTTTCCAAGGCATCGCCCGGATCGGTATCCGCTGGCAGCACGAGGTTCTTGTCGGCGGGTAGCCCGAGCTGGTGCATGGCGATCCAGTCACCGCCGGAACTGGCCAGTTCCAGCATTGCCGGATGGCCCAGACCACTGACATCGTTGATGATCTCGACGCCACGCGCCAATGCCTTGGCGGCTACTTCGGGATGGTAGGTATCGATGCTGAGTCGCGGCCGCAGCGGATCCTTGCCCAGCTTGTCCTGAACGCGTTCCAGTACCGGTGCCAGCCGCGCCCATTCCTGTTCCGGGGCGAGCGGGTTGGCCCCCGGGCGGGTGGATTCCGCCCCCAGGTCGAGAATCTGTACACCGGCGTCCAGCATTGCGTCCAGATGGGGTTCAAGCCGATTCCAGTCGGTAAATTCCCCACCATCGGAAAACGAGTCGGGGGTCAGATTGATGATCCCCATCCACAGGGGGATGGGCACCGTGTACAGGGAGTGTTCGAACAGCGTCCGGCTATCACCGGGCAGTCTCAGATAGGGATTGAGCGTCAGCAAGGGGGTCAGCAGAAAGTTGAGCCGCACCAGTTCGGGTCGGGGCAGGTCGAGATCGGGCAGGATTATGGGTGGGTCCCCCCACAGCAGCAGGTCGATATCGATTTCACGAGGTGCCCAGCGCGAGACCGGAGGCGCTTGCAAGGCCTGCTCCACGGCCTTGCAGCGGGCCTGGCAGTCCACGGGGTCCAGGTCGGTCTCGATTTCCAGGACGAGGTTGAGAAAGGGGCGATTCCAGTCATCGGGAGCCGGTACCGGCAGCCAGGCCGGTGACTCCACGACCGAAGACCAGCGTCGGACTGCCAGACCGAGACGATTCAATTCCGCCAGGGTCCGGCGCAGATGGGCATGACGGTCGCCGAGGTTGGATCCTAGGCCGAGATAGACGATGGACATGGTGGTGGTCGGGTTCCGGCAATCGGGTAGGCTGGCATGTCGCTGGTTTATCAACTGGTTCTGATCGTCGTTATATACTCTGGCGATAACGGCGTGCAAGCGGATCGGGGCCAATCCCCGATGCGCCAATAGCGGACATGGTTCACGAGATGCGCAACGACGAGTTCATCCATTTTGCCGAAAGCTTTGGCGAGGCGGTGCTGTCCGGGGAGGGCCGGCTGCTGGCTTGCAACCAGGTCGCCAGGGAGTTGCTCGCTGCCCGTCGTGCCGATCCGATCGGCCAGCCGCTGGAGGCGCTGGTCGGTGATGAGAGTCAACGGGTCGCCGATTTTATCCAAGCTTGCGTGGGCAGTGACCAGCCGGTCGTTACGACCCTGTTATTCCAGGGCCGGGAACCGGTTGACTGGCTATGCCAGGGACAGAGCCTTCCGGCAGCGGACGGTGGCCGGATGATCCTGCTGCGCTGCCTGCCCGGCCCCGAAACGCGTGGCGACGAACGCGCGATACGCGCGTCGCTGCGGCAACTCCAGCGGGAGATCGATCTGCGCCGTCGGGTCGAGCATCGCTTGAGTTCGATCCAGGCCCACGCCAGCGCGGTTCTGGATACCGCCGCCGATGCCATCATCACCATCGATGCCGAAGGGTCCATCCTGTCATTCAATCCTGCCGCGGAGGGACTGTTCGGCTATTCATCCGCGGAAGTCATGGGCCACAATGTGCGCGTGCTGATGCCCGCGCCTTACCACGACCGGCACGATGAGTACATGGCTCATTATCTGCGTACCGGCGAAAAGCGCATCATCGGCATCGGCCGCGAAGTCCAGGCATTGCGCAAGAATGGCACGGTGTTCCCGATCGAACTGGCGGTCAGCGAAGTGCGGATCGCCGGCGAGCACCATTTTACCGGCATTATCCGTGATATCAGCGAGCGCAAACAGGCCGAGCAGCAACTCCGTCGCCAGGAGGAGGAGGCGCGTCAACAGCGCGAACGGTTGGTCCATGTCAGCCGCCTCAGTACCATGGGCGAACTGGCGGCTGGCATCGCCCATGAAATCAACCAGCCGCTGACCGCGATCGCAGCCTATGCCAACGCCTGTCAGCGGCTGGTCGATCGGGGTGGCCTGGATCCGCTCGAACTGATGCAGACCCTGGACAAGATCAGCGCCCAGGCTCAGCGGGCGGGGCAGATCATCCAGCGCCTGCGTGACATGATCCGACGGCGTGACAGCCAGCGCGAGGCCTGCGAGCTCAACCGACTGATCCGGGACACCCTGGTGCTGGCCGAATCGGACGCCCGGTTGCACAATTACGCGATCGTCACCGAGTTTTGCGCGCAGGCGCTGGAAGTCGTGGTCGATCCCGTCCAGATCCAGCAGGTGCTGCTGAATCTGATTCGCAACGGTCTGGATGCCATGCTGGAAGCCGGTCGGGAATGCGGTAGGATCTCTATCGTTACCCTGGCGATCGACGAGGAGTGGGTGGAGGTCCAGGTCCATGATCAGGGTGCCGGCATTCCGGTCGAACGGCTGAACCGGCTGTTCGACCCGTTCTTCACCACCAAGCCGCAGGGTATCGGCCTGGGTCTGTCGATCAGTCGTTCCATCATCACGGCCCATGGTGGCCGATTCTACTGCAAACCCGGTTTGGATTCGGGAGCGACCATGTGCTTCACCCTGCCACTGGTTCCGGGAGTTTAGACAATGGTTGACGCTGAGCGGGTGGTCTATGTCGTCGATGACGACGAGGCCGTGCGTGACTCGCTGTTGCTGCTGCTGCGCTCGGTCGGATTGCGCGCGGTGGTGTTCGATTCCGCCCAGGCCTTTCTGGATCGCCTCGATCATGCCGGCCCGAGTTGCCTGGTGCTGGACATTCGCATGCCGGGTATCAGCGGCATGGAACTGGTGCAGCGCCTGCGTGACCAGAACTGTTCGCTGCCGACCATCATCATCACTGGACATGGGGATGTCCCGATGGCCGTGGAGGCCATGAAGCTGGGGGTGTTCGACTTCCTCCAGAAACCGTTTCGGGATCAGGAGCTATTAGATCGCATCCAGCAGTCCTTGGCCCGCAGCGAGACCGAACTGGCTACCCGTCGCGAGCGTGAGTGCGTTCTCCAGCGGCTGGACGAACTCACCCCGCGTGAGCAGCAGGTGCTGGCGGGTTTACTGGAAGGCAAGGCCAACAAGGTGATTGCCGCCGATCTGGAGCTCAGCCAGCGTACCGTGGAGATCCACCGGGCCAGGGTGATGGACAAGATGCAGGCGCGCTCACTGGCGACGCTGGTGCAGATGGTTGTCCAGGCGCGCGAATAACGCTCCGCACCCATGGTGCTGGAATCGTCGGAAGTAGGTCCTTAATTGATCTGGATCAATAATCCGAAAGGCGCGATGCGCGATGCTATAGCGCATGAACACCTGCTGTCAGCCGGTCGCCAGCCTGAATGTATATGTAGTGGATGCCGACGCGGGAGTGCGTGAAGGGCTTAGCGCACTGTTTCGCGGCGATCCGGTGACCGTCAAGACCTATGCCAGCGCGGAGGAGTTTTTGGTCGATCTGCCGGACAAGGGTAGTGGTTGTCTGGTGGTCGAACTGCATCTGCCCGGCATGAACGGGCTGGAATTACTGGAGCAGCTGCGCAGCCGGGGAGTACGCCTGCCGGTGATCATGCTGGCCAGTAGCAGCGATGTGCCCACGGCGGTCAGGGCGATGCGTCGCGGGGCCATGGATTTCATCGACAAGCCTTTCATCGACCGGGTTCTGCTCAGTCGGGTCCGTGAGGCCTTGGCCGGCGGCTCCACGGTGTAGAATGTTCCGAATCGGCGAATTCGGAGGCCGGCCCATTCCAGGCCGAACACCTTCCATCAAGCAGGAGAAACATCATGGCACTTAAAGACATACTGGTACATGTCGATGACGGTAAAGCCAACCGGATGCGGCTTGAACTGGCCACCAATCTGGCGCGTCAGCATGACGCTCATCTGACGGGACTTTACGTCATTCCGCAGTTCTTCATCCCCAGCTATGCCGAAATCCACATTCCGGCTTCGGTGATCGAGGCCCATGAAGCCGAGGTCAAGGCGCTGGCGGCCAAGGCCGAGAACGAATTCCGGCAGTTGGCCGATGATGCCGGTCGGCCTGCGGAGTGGCGCTGTGTGCGCGGCTATGCCGACCAGGCACTGATCGATTACGCCCGCTGCACCGATCTGATCGTTCTGGGCCAGGCGGAAGACACGGGCTTCTTCAGCAGCGAAATGGAACTGGATGATCATGTCTTGCTGGGCGCCGCCCGGCCGGTGCTGGCGGTGCCTTACATCGGGGTTCAGGGCACGGTGGGCAAGCGGGTACTGGTGGCCTGGAACAATTCACGCGAGTCGGTCCGCGCCGTCAACGATGCGCTGCCGATCTTGCAGCGCGCCGAAAAGGTCACCGTGATGGCGGTCAACCCGCCCAAGGCCGATGGCGATATTCCCACCGCCGATATCTGCCTGCACCTGGCGCGGCATGGTGTCAAGGCCGAGGCCAGCCAGACGGTGGCCGAGGACGTGACCGTCAGCGATGTGCTGCTGTCACGGGTAGCGGACGAGGGCTACGATCTGCTGGTGTTGGGCGCCTATGGGCATACCCGACTGCGCCAGACGGTGTTCGGCGGTGTGACTCGGCATATTCTCAGTCACATGACGGTGCCCGTACTGATGTCGCATTGAGGGGGAGCAAATCCATGTCCAGAACCTGGATTCTTGTCGCTGACAGTAGCCGAGCCAGAATTCTCATGGCCGATAACCCGCTGGGTCCACTGACCGAACTCGAGCAGCTGGAGCATCCCGCGGCGCGCAGTGCTGATCAGGATCTGGTCAGTGACCGACCGGGACGGACATTCGACAGCTTCGGTCAGGGCCGTCACGCCATGGAACCGAATGAAAACCCCAAGCATCACGAGGCCGTGGTGTTCGCCCGCCAGCTCGGCGAGCGGCTCGAACAGGCCCGACTGGCAGGTGCCTTCGACAAACTGGTGGTGGTCGCCGCACCGGCTTTTCTGGGTCTGTTGCGCAAGCAGCTCAGTGATGAGACCGGCAAGCTGATCAGTGAGGAGATCGACAAGAATCTCGTGGCGCTGGATCCGACCGCGCTGCGAGAGCACCTTCCCTACCGCTTGTAGAGGGCGAGGCGCGGGTGACGGTCTCGGGACTGCTGGCAAGCGACCAAATCGGTTCGGCTATCGTGACGCCAGCCGGATCAGCGTATGCAGCAGCAGATTGCATCCCTGCTCGATATCCTTCCAGTCGGTCCATTCCTCGGGTGAATGGCTGATCCCTCCGGCACTGGGCACGAACATCAGTCCGGCGCGGGTCAGTCCGGCCATGAACTGGGTATCGTGGCCGGCGCCGCTGGGCATTAGCAGGGCATCCAGTCCCAGAGCCGCGGCCTCGGCCTTGATAGCGGCGATAATGTCGGGATGGCAGGGTGCCGGTTCCAGCCAGCTATGCTCACGGCATTGCCAGTCCAGGCCGTGCCGGCCGGCAGCGGCGGCGATGGAGGCTCGACAAGCCACGGCCAAGGTTTGCATCACGGTTCCTTCGGGGTCACGACCGACCAGTGAGAACGTGACTTCGCCGGGGATGGTATGGGGGAAGTTGGGTTTCAGATCGACCTTGCCGATGGTCAGTCGGCTGTATTCGCTACCGGCTTCATGGATTAGCGTCGGAATCGAGTGGGCGAACGTAACCAGGCCCGAGAAGGCGTCGTGGCGCAGCTCCATGGGCGTGGTTCCGGAGTGATTGGCTTTCCCGGTCAGGGTCACGCTCCAGTTGAATACCCCGGAGATGCCCTCGACGATGCCGATCGGGATGCCGCTGGCTTCCAGCACCGGACCTTGCTCGATGTGCAACTCCAGGAAGGCCTTGAGCGAGCCTGGATCGCGGCGTGCCTCGAATACCCGATCCGGATCGAACCCCTGTTGCCGCAGTGCCTCGGTCAAGCGGACCCCGTCGGCGTCACGGGCACCATGAAACCAGTCAGGGTCGATCCTTCCGGACAGGGCCTGAGCGCCCAACATGCCGCCGAAGCGGCCTTCCTCCTCGCTGGTGGCGATGACTTCCACCGGGCAGGAAAGGGCGATGCCGCGGTCCTGCAGGGTGCGCACGCATTCCAGCCCGGCGATCACCCCCAGGGCGCCGTCGAACAGTCCGCCATCGGGGACGCTGTCCAGATGCGAGCCGATCATCACCGCTGGTCCATCACCGGTGCGCCAGCGGCCGACCACATTGCCGGCGGTATCGATGCCGGCTTCCAGACCCCGTTCCGTGAACCGTTCGAGCAGCCAGTGGCGGGCCTGCATATCGGCGGTGGAAAAGCCGGGGCGGTTGATACGGCGCCCGTCGCCGCCAATGCGGCCCAGGTTTGCCAAATCCCCTTGGAGTCGCTCCGGGTCGATGCGCAAATCGGCGGTATTCACGGCGTCGCTACCCCTCTGAACCAGCCGCTTGGTGGGCACATGCTAGCATGACATCCGGGGGAGATTCGGCAGACCCGGCGATAAGCTGCTAGGATTAGAAAAAACCACAACGGGAGGAACGAGCATGACCAGACTGATCCGCACCCTGGTGGCAAGCACTATCCTGACGCTGGCCGGATTCGGCACCGGCCTGGCCCAGATTCCCGACGACGTCCTGGTGATCGGCCAGATCGCCGAACCGCGGTCGCTGGATCCAGCCGCGGTCACCGCGGTCAACGATTTCCGCATTCTGATGAATCTCTATGACGGCCTGGTGCGTTACCAGGACGGCACCCTGGAAGTGGTGCCGGGACTGGCCGAGTCCTGGGAGATCAGCGACGACGGCACCGTCTATACTTTCCGCTTGCGCGAGGGGATTTCGTTCCACGACGGCACGCCCTTCGATGCCGAGGCGGTCAAGTTCAACTTCGACCGCATGCTGGACGAAAACCATCCCTATCATGCTACCGGTCCGTTCCCGCTGGCCTTCTTCTTCAGCGCCATCCAGCAGACCGAAGCGATCGACGACTACACGGTGCGGATGACCCTGGACGCACCTTACGCGCCGTTGCTGTCCAATCTGGCCTATCCTACCGGGCTGCTGGTGTCGCCGGCCGTGGTCGCGGCGCATGGCGCCGATTACGGCCGCAACCCGTCCGGTACCGGTCCGTTCCGCTTCGCCGAGTGGCAGAGCAATACCCGGGTGGTGCTGGAGAGGAATCCCGATTACTGGGACGGCGCGCCGCAGTTGAACGCGTTGGTGTTCCGGCCGATCACCGACGCCAATACCCGGGTCACCGAGATGCTCTCGGGCGGACTGGATCTGATGGTCGAAGTGCCACCGGACAACGTCGCGCTGTTCGCCGACGACCCCGGCTTCACCGTCTACGAGCAAGCCGGTCCGCATCTGTGGTTTCTGATCCTGAACCTGCGCGAAGGGCCGTTCACCGACCAGCGGGTGCGCCAGGCGGTCAACTACGCCATCGACAAGCAGTCGCTGGTCGACAATGTGCTGGCTGGTACCGCCACCGTGGCCGACGGCCCGATACCGGCGGCCTTCGCCTGGGCCTACAACGAGGATCTGGAGCCCTATCCCTACGATCCCGACAAGGCGCGCGAGCTGATCGCCGAGGCCGGTGCCGAGGGTGCCGAGCTCACCTTCTATGTCACCGAGGGCGGTTCCGGCATGCTCGACCCCATCCCCATGGGCACCGCGATCCAGGCCGATCTGAACGCCGTGGGCTTGAACGTCAGGATCGAGACCTACGAGTGGAACACCTTTCTCGGGCGGGTCAATCCGGGGTTGGAGGGCAAGGCCGATATGGCACAGATGGCCTGGATGACCAACGATCCGGATACGCTTCCGTTTCTGGCCCTGCGCAGCGCGGCTTGGCCGGAGCAAGGCGGCTTCAATTCCGGCTACTATAGCAATCCGCGCGTCGACGAATTGCTGGAACAGGCCCGGCGCAGCACCGATCAGGATGAGCGCGCGCGGCTGTACCGGGAGATGCAGGCCATCGTCCACGAGGACGCCCCCTGGGCCTTCATCGCCAACTGGAAGCAGAATGCCGCCTCCACCAGCCGGGTTCGGGGCTTCAAGCTGCAACCGTCGTTCCTGCTGGTGTTGAAGGATACTTACAAGCAGTAAGCGCAACCCTTGTGGTCGGGCGCCAACCATGCTCGCCTACACCTTGAAGCGCCTGCTGCTGGCTGTGCCGGTGCTGTTCGGCATTTCCATCATCGTGTTCGGCATCATGGCGCTGATCCCCGGTGACCCGGCCCAGGCCATTCTGGGGGCCTATGCCACGGCCGAGAACCTGGCCCGGCTGCGCGCCGATCTGGGCCTGGACAAGCCGCTGGTCCAGCAGTATCTGATCTGGCTGGGCAACCTCTTGCAGGGCGATTTCGGGCGTTCCTACACCCTCAACCGGCCGGTGCTCGACGAGGTGCTGGACCGCTTGGGTCCGACCCTGTTGCTGGCCGGCACGGCGCTGTTGCTGTGCACGATCTTCGGTCTGATCGCCGGCATCGTCTCGGCGGTGCGCCAGTATGGCTGGCAGGACAAGTTGCTCACCTTGCTGGTATTGGTCGGCATATCCACGCCCTCGTTCTGGCTGGGCTTGATGCTGGTGATGCTGTTCGCGGTGAATCTGGGCTGGTTTCCGGCCAGCGGCATGATGGCCATCTACGGGGGCGGCGGACCGCTGGATATCGCCCGTCACCTGGTACTGCCGGCGGTTACCCTGGCGGTGGTCGCCACCGGCGTGGTGGCCCGGCTGACCCGAGCCAATATGCTGGAGGTACTGCGCCAGGATTACGTGCGCACCGCCAGGGCCAAGGGATTGTCCGAGCGCCGGGTGATCTACCGGCATGCGTTCAAGAACGCGCTGGTCAATATCGTGCCGGTGATCGGCATCCAGGCCGGTTTCGTGCTGGGTGGCGCGGTCTATATCGAGACCGTGTTCCAGTGGCCCGGCATCGGTCGCATGCTGGTGACCGCCATCACCACCCGTGACATTCTGTTGGTGCAGGGTGGGGTACTGGTGGTGGCGGCGGCCTATGTCATGGTGAATCTGGTCACCGATATCATCCAGCATCTGCTGGACCCGAGGATCGGCACTTGAGCGCCGTCACCACGAACGGCGCAACCGCCATCGGCTCCGGCCGCCCCGGTGCCTGGCGGCGGCTGGCTCGAAACCACCTGGCTCTGATCGGGTTGATCATCGTGGTGAGCCTCTGCCTGATCGCGCTGGCCGCGCCACTGCTGCCGCTGGCGAACCCCAACGCCACCCATCTGGCGGCCCGGCTGAAGCCACCGTTCAGCGAAGGCCACTGGCTGGGAACGGATCACTTGGGCCGGGATATCCTCGCACGCTTGATCTGGGGTGCCCGGGTCAGTATCGCCGTCGGCGTGGTGGCAACGGCAGTGGCCGCCATCTGCGGCACCCTGATCGGCATTCTCGCCGGCTTCTATGGGCGCTGGCTGGACAATATGCTGATGCGTGGCATCGACATGCTGATGGCCTTCCCCTACATGCTGCTGGCGCTGGCCATCGTCGCCGCCCTGGGGCCGGGGCTGATGAACGCGCTGTTCGCCATCGCCATCGTCAACATCCCGTTCTTCGCTCGTTCGGTGCGCGGGGTGACGGTGGGTCTGGTGCGTCGCGAGTACATCGAGGCCGCCCGACTGAGCGGCTTTTCCGATACCCGCATCCTGTTCGGCGAAATCCTGCCCAATGTGCTGCCGGTGATCATCATCACCATCTCGACCACCATCGGCTGGATGATACTGGAAACCGCCGGGCTCAGCTTTCTCGGACTGGGTGCCCAGCCGCCGCAGGCCGACCTGGGCTCGATGCTGGGCGAGGGGCGCAACCTGATCATCACCGCGCCGCATGTGGCGACCATTCCGGGGCTGGTGATCCTGGTGTTGGTGATCGGTATCAACCTGCTGGGCGACGGGCTGCGCGACGTGCTGGACCCGAAGCAGCGATGAACCCGCTGGTCGAGATCCAGGATCTCCGCGTCGACTTCCCCGGCCCTTCCGGCTGGG
>CAYMHN010000010.1:17881-18117 GCA_964390235.1 uncultured Candidatus Competibacteraceae bacterium | reverse complement strand
GCCCGGTGGCCCGTTCGATCACCTGCAGCAACCGCTTCTCGCGCGGGGTGACGAACAGAATGGCCTCGCCGGAACGACCCGCCCGGCCGGTGCGGCCGGTCCGATGGACATAGGTCTCGGTGTCGTGCGGGATATCGTAATTGACCACATGGCTGATGCGGGGTACGTCCAGACCGCGCTCCCGACCGCGGCCGCGACGGCCCCGTGCGGCCGCCACCGTTGCACGCCGCTCGCAC
>CAYMHN010000010.1:0-17871 GCA_964390235.1 uncultured Candidatus Competibacteraceae bacterium | reverse complement strand
TACGTCCAGACCGCGGGCCGCCACGTCGGTGGCGACCAGGATGTCCAGTTTGCCGGCGCGGAACTGGTCGACGGTGATCTCGCGCTGTGACTGGGGAATATCGCCGTTCAGCGGCGCCACTGCATAGCCGCGAGCCTTGAGCTTCTCGGCCAGTTCCAAGGTCGCGGTCTTGGTGCGCACGAACACGATCATGCCATCGCCGGTTTCGGCTTCCAGCAGCCGGGTCAGCGCCTCCAGCTTGTCCGGACCGGGCACGATCAGCCCGCGCTGGCGAATCGTATCGACGGTGGCCGTGCGCTCCCGGATGGTGATCTCGACCGGGTCACGCAGATGCCGTTGGGCGATGCGCCGGATGGCCGGCGGCATGGTGGCGGAGAACAGTGCCACCTGACGGCCGGGCGGGGTCCGCTCCAGGACCTGCTCGACATCCTCGATGAACCCCATGCGCAACATTTCATCGGCCTCGTCGAGCACGATGCAGGACAGCTCGGCCAGATCCAGAGTGCCGCGCCCCAGGTGATCGATCACCCGACCCGGCGTGCCCACCACGACCTGAACACCACGTTTCAGGGCGCGGATCTGGCTGCGATACTCCTGACCACCATAGATCGGCAGCACATGGAACTGCGGCAGATGGGCGGCATAGCGCTGGAAGGCCTCGCTGACCTGGATGGCCAGTTCGCGGGTGGGAGTCAGCACCAATACCTTGGGCTTGCCGGCGCCAGTGCCACCGATGCGGGTCAACAGCGGCAAGGCGAACGCGGCCGTCTTGCCGGTCCCGGTCTGGGCCTGGCCGATCACATCGTGGCCCGCCAGCATATGGGGGATGATCTGCGCCTGGATCGGCGACGGCGTTTCATAGCCCAGTTCATCCAGGGCGCGTACAACGGGTTCGTTCAGGTCCAGCGCGCTGAAGCCCGACCGGGATATTTCGGAAGACATCGGATTACCTGCGGTGCGTCCGTCCGTGTGGACGGATGAGACTATTGCGGAAACCGCGTAGTTTAGTGGTTTACCGACTCGCCCGCATGATTTTTTTCGGATCAGTGCTCGACCGAGTCGGCGTTCAATTCATCGCGCTGTGGCTTGAGTCGGCTGCGGTGCAGTTCGCCGGACTGATGCAGAATCGGGTAGGCGACCGAGGCCAGGTGCGAGTTGATCTGCTTGAGATCGTGCAGAATGTCCAGGTGGATGGCGCTGGTCTCGATGCTGGCCACCTGCCCGGCCCGCAAGCGAGCCAGATGTTTGCTGCGGCTTTTCCGCTCCAGAATCCCGAGGCTTTCCTTCTCCTCGATCAGCTGGCGGGCGCTGTCGGTGTCGCCGGAAATGAACACGTTCAGCGCCAGCTGCATATTGTCGATCACCCGGGCATGCATGGTGGTGATTTCCTGCCAGCCTTCGGGCGAGAAGTCGAGCTTCTTGGCGATCTTCTTGCGGGCCAGATCCAGCAGATTCTTTTCGATGACATCGCCGATCTGCTCCAGCTTGATGGTGAAGGCGGTGATCTCCATGCAGCGGCTGCTGTCGCTGTCGCTGAGCGGGTTGCGGCTGACCCGGGTCAGGTACAGCTTGATCTCGTTGTGCATCCGGTCGACATCATCGTCGAGCTTGCCCAGCTGGGTCACGGTCTTCTTGCTCTCGGCATCGAACATGTCGATGGCGTTGCGCAGCATGGTCTCGACCCGTTCGGCCATGCGCAGCACCTCGCGCGTGGCGCAGGCCAGGGCCTGGGCCGGCTTGTCGACGACTTCCGGATCGAGCTGGCTGGCGACCCGAAAGATCATCCCGTTCTCGGGTAGCGGGCGCGGCCTCAGCCAGCGCTCCAGCAGGTTCGCCATGGGACCGGTCAAGGGCAGGAACAGCAGCCCCAGGCCAAGGTTGAACAGGGTGTGGAAATTGGCGATCTGGCGTGCCCCGGTCGAACCCAGATCAGCGGCGTGGTTGGCGATGAAGGGCAGCAGCAACAGGGTCAACAGCGCGGCACACAGACGGAACAGCAGATTGCCCAGGGGAATCCGGCGTACCTCGGGCTCGCGTCCCAGGGTCAGCACCATGGGGATCATTCCGGAACCGACATTGGCCCCCAGCACCAGCATGAAACCCAGCGCGATCGGCACCAATCCGACACTGACCAGCGACATGATCAGCAACACCATGGCCACGCTGGAATGGGCCAGCCAGGTCAGTACCGCCGCCAGCAACAAAGCCAGCAGCGGGTCGCCACTGAGGGCACCGATCACGATACCCAGGGCCTGGCTGTCGCGTAGCGGTTCCGAGGCCGCGACGATCAGGCGCAAGGCCAGCAGCATCAGCCCCAGACCGATGAGAATGCGCCCCAGCTGGCGCGACTTGCGCCCGCTGGTGGTCAGGAACAGTACCACGCCGACCAGCAGCAGGGCGGGTGCCAGCCAGGCGATGTCGAAGGACAGGGCCTGCACCACCAGGGTGGAACCCAGGTCGGCGCCCAGCATCACGGCCAGACCAGGTGCCGTTTGCAGCAGATTGCCAGCGGCGAAGGCGATGGCCAGCATCGCGGTGGCGGTCGAACTCTGCAACACGGCGGCGGTGCCCAGTCCGGTGCTGAAGGCCGCCAACCGGTTGCGCGAGGCATAGCCGAGAAAGCCGCGCAAGGCGGAACCATAGGCGCGCTCGATGCCGGTACGCACCATCCGGGTAGCCCACAGCAGCAGCGCCACACCGCCACAGATATCGATCAGCAGTTCGAAACCGCTCACGTCCGTCGTTATGCCTCCACCACTTCATGGTTTACCGATTATCCGCTAATACCGCGGCGATTCAGACCAGTTGGCCGATGATGGCGCGCCGATACAGCTCCGCCATGGCTAGGGTGGTCACCGGTACCGGATTGGTGGCCGAGGAGGGATCGATCTCGGCCATGGGAGCCAGACGTTCGACATGCGCCAGGGTCACCCCCAGATCGGCCAGGGTATGCGGAATGCCGATGGTCTCGCGCAGCTTCAGCACCCAGTCCAGCAGGGCCGGACAAGAGGGTTGCGGCAGATGGAGATAACGCGCCAGCGCGATCAGCTTTTCCTCGATGGCCGGGCGGTTGAAGGCCAGCACATAGGGCATGACCACGGCATTGGTCAGACCGTGGTGGGTATTCAGCACCGAACCGCAAGGGTGGCTGAGGCTGTGCATGGCGCCCAGCCCTTTCTGAAACGCCGTGGCACCCATGGACGAAGCCACTTGCATGTGGGCCCGGGCTTCCAGGTCGTTGCTATCGGCCACCGCGCGCGGTAGCCAGTCCTTGATCAGCCGCATGCCTTCCAGGGCGATGCCCTGGGCCATGGGGTGATAGACCGGGCTGCAATAGGCTTCCAGATTATGCGACAGGGCATCCATGCCAACGGCCGCCGTCAGATGCGGCGGCAAACCGACGGTCAGTTCGGGGTCCAGAATCACCCGGCCGGGCATCAGCTTGGGGTGAAAGATGATCTTCTTGGTGTGGTCGTCGAGGTCGGTGATCACCGCCGCGCGACCCACCTCGGAACCGGTGCCGGAGGTGGTCGGCACCGCCACGATGGGGGCGATGGCGGCGGCATCGGCCCGGGTCCACCAATCCTCGCGATCCTCGAAATCCCACAGCGGCCGGGTCTGGCCGGCCAGCAGCGCGACCGCCTTGGCCACGTCCTGGGCGCTACCGCCACCGAAGGCGATGATTCCATCGTGCTCCTCGGCCCGGTACAGGGTGACGCCGCCCTCGACATTGCTCAGGATCGGATTGCCCTGGACCTCGGTGTACAGTCCGCAATCCAGCCCCGCCCCACGGCAGCGCTCGTAGGCGTGATTGACGATCGGCAGGCGGGCCAGCGCGGTATCGGTGACCAGCAGCGGCCGGCGCATGCCGAGTTCGCGGCAGGCATCCGGCAATTCCCGTACCCGGCCACAACCGAAACGGATGGAAGTGGGGTAATTCCAGTTACCGCGCAAATGATCCAGTATCGCCATGGGACGGTCCTCGGGTGGAGTTGAGGCAAGCTCGCGTGTGCGGGAACCCGGCCCGATGGGTTCCCGATCCAGGGGTTCTCAGGCCAGCATCCGGGCCTTGAGCTTGCCCAGCGCGCTGTTCTCGATCTGGCGGATCCGTTCGGCCGACACCGCGTATTCGGCCGCCAGTTCATGCAGCGTCGGCTTGGTTTCGCTCAGCCAGCGGCGCTGGACGATGTCCCGACTGCGGGCATCCAGGCTGTCCAGGGCCAGCAGCAGATTCTCGCCGTTCCGACGCGACCAGTCCTCGTCTTCCAGCAGCCGGGCCGGGTCGGCGCTCGCATCGGCGGCCAGATAGGCGATGGGTGCCAGGGCGGCACGGTCGTCGTCTTCCGCATCCGGTACCGGATCAAAAGTCACATCCTGACCGCTGAGCCGGGATTCCATCTCCAGCACGGTGGCGGAATCCACCCCCAGATCACGGGCTACGGCCTCGACTTCGTCATGGTTTAACCAGCCCAGCCGTTTCTTGGCACTGCGCAGATTGAAGAACAGCTTACGCTGCGCCTTGGTGGTGGCGACCTTGACGATGCGCCAGTTGCGCAGCACGTATTCGTGGATCTCGGCCTTGATCCAATGCACGGCGAACGAGACCAGCCGCACGCCCTGCTCGGGATCGAAGCGTTTGACGGCCTTCATCAGCCCGACATTGCCTTCCTGGATCAGATCGCTCAGTGGCAGACCGTAACCGGTGTAGCCGCGGGCGATGTACACCACGAAGCGTAGATGCGACATGACCAGTTCGCGGGCCGCGTCAAGATCGGTCTGCTCCCGCCAGCGCCGCGCCAGACTGCGCTCCTCGTCGGCGGGCAGCACGGGAATCCGGTTGACCGCCTGGAGATAGGCATCCAGGCTGTCGACCGGGGCGGGCAAGGAATTCATCTTGGGCGCTAGAGCAGCGTTCATTCAGGTCCCCCGACAGTAATATAATCACATTTTAGCACTCTTGAAGTTGGAGTGCTAAATGCACCGACGGTTCCTCGACTCAAGGGGTGCCGGATTCCCGGCCCAGCAGCGCATCGACGAACTCGGCGGCGGCGAAGGGCCGCAGGTCGTCGAGACTCTCGCCAATGCCGATAAAGCGAATCGGCACACCCAGCTTCCCGGCAATGGCGAAAATGATGCCACCCTTGGCCGTGCCATCGAGCTTGGTCAGGACGATACCGGTCAAGCCCACCGCCTGGTCGAACTCCCGGGCCTGATTCAGTGCGTTCTGGCCAGTGGTGGCATCGACCACCAGCAGGACTTCATGCGGGGCATCGGGATCGGTCTTGGCGATGACCCGCTTGATCTTGCGCAACTCGTCCATCAGATGCGCCTGGGTATGCAGTCGCCCGGCGGTATCGGCGATTACCACATCGACCTCACGGGCGCGCGCGGCCTGCAGGGCATCGTAGATCACCGCCGCGCTGTCGGCGCCGTGCTGCTGGGCGATCACCGGCAGGTGGTTGCGCTCGCCCCAGACCTGCAACTGCTCGACCGCCGCCGCGCGGAAAGTATCGCCGGCGGCCAGCAGCAGCGAATGACCCTGACCCTGCAAGTATTTGGCCAGCTTGCCGATGGTGGTGGTCTTGCCCACGCCGTTGACCCCGACCATGAGGATCACGAAGGGCCGCGCCCCAGTGATGACCAGTGGCTGTGCGCAGGGCGCCAGCAGCGCGCTCAGCTGCTCGCGCAACGCGAGCAGCAGTGCTTCGGTGTCGCGCAGTTCGCGCCGGGACACTTGCTGCGTCAGCCGGTCGATGATGGTCCGGGTCGCCTCGACGCCGACATCGGCCATCAACAGCCGGGTTTCCAGCTCGTCCAGCAAGTCGTCGTCGATGACACGGCGTCCGCCCAACAGATCAGCCAGGCCGCCGAACAGCTGCTGGCGGGTCTTTTGCAAGCCGAATTTCAAGCGGCTCAGAAAACTGCTTGCCATGAAGTTTAGTTTTATCTGGAAAAGTTTGTATTATTCCACGTTTGAACCCAAGCGATGGAATCTCTCGGATGCGCCAGGCCAATCGCTGCTTGCCAGCACCGCCCTGATGGACCGGCAGCGCCAGGCCTATCTGTTCGCCGCGGCGACCGTGCTGTGCTGGTCGACGGTCGCCGCGGCGTTCAAGCTGAGTCTGGCCGTGATGGCAGTCGGCGAACTGCTGCTCTACGCCTCGCTGACTTCGCTGGTGTTTCTGCTGGCGGTGCTGGGCTGGTCCGGCCAGCTGGGCGAACTGATCCGCTGGCGGTGGCGCGATTATCTGCGCTCGGCCCTGCTCGGGCTGCTCAATCCGTTTCTCTATTACCTGCTGCTGTTTCAGGCCTACGATCGACTGCCGGCTCAGGAAGCCCAGCCGCTGAACTTCGTCTGGCCGATCGTGCTGGTGCTGCTGTCCATCGTGATCCTGGGGCAGCGGATTCGCGCCTTCAGTCTGATCGCCATGACCATCAGCTTCGGCGGCGTGGTGGTCATCTCGACCCGCGGCGATCTGCTCGGCCTGAGCGTTACCGACGGCCCGGGTGTGGGTATGGCGCTGGCCAGCACCGTGATCTGGTCGCTGTACTGGCTGTACGGGGTCAAGGACGGGCGCGATCCGGCGGCTCGCTTGTGCCTGAATTTCCTGTTCGGCACCAGCTATATCCTGCTTTACCAACTGCTGTTCGCCGACTGGCGGTGGCCGCCACTGAACGGCCTGCTGGGCGCGGTCTATATCGGTCTGTTCGAGATGGGTCTGGCCTTCATGCTGTGGTTGCAGGCCTTGCGCCTGTCGCGGACCACGGCGCAAGTGGGCAATCTGATCTATCTCACCCCGTTCGGCTCCCTGCTGGTCATCCATCTGGTGGTGGGCGAACCGATTTACCCCAGCACCGTGGTCGGCCTGGTGCTGATCATCAGCGGTATCGTGTTCCAGCAGTACGGCGGGCGGCTGTTCCAGCGGCCAGGTGATTCCTGAGGGGCTCGCGATGACATCGGATCCGAGAAAACAGCGCCTCGACAGCATCAAGCTGCACAAACGCCTGCGCCGCCAGGTCGGCCAGGCGATCGAGGACTACAGCATGATAACGGCCGGCGACCGGGTCATGGTCTGCCTGTCCGGGGGCAAGGATTCCTACACCCTACTGGACCTGCTGCTGAGCCTGCGGCGCAGCGCACCGGTCGAGTTCGAGCTGGTGGCGGTCAACCTGGATCAGAAGCAACCCGGTTTTCCGGAACAGGTGCTGCCGGAATATCTGGACCGTATCGGGGTGCCCTATCACATCATCGAACAGGACACCTACAGCACGGTCACCCGACTGGTTCCCGAGGGCAAGACCCTGTGCGGCCTGTGCTCGCGGCTACGGCGCGGAGCCTTGTACCGCTTCGCGCGAGAGCATGGCATCAGCAAGATCGCCCTGGGGCATCACCGCGACGACATCATCGAGACCCTGTTCCTGAACCTGTTTCATGGCGGCAAGCTCAAGGCCATGCCGCCCAAGCTGCTGAGCGAGGACGGCACCCATGTGGTGATCCGGCCATTGGCCTATTGCCGGGAACAGGACATCGAGCGCTATGCGCGCGAACGCGAATTCCCGATCATCCCCTGCACTCTGTGCGGTTCACAGGAAAACCTGCAGCGCCAGGTCATCAAGCAGCTGCTGCAAGACTGGGACCGGCAACACCCCGGCAGGCTGGAGTCCATTTTTTCCGGCCTGCGGAACGTGGTGCCGTCCCATCTGGCCGACCCCGAACTCTGGGATTTCCGGACCCCGGGCAGCGGCGAACCGACTGCCGAACCCGAATCCTGGCTGCGAGCCGCCAGGTCCGACGGTTAGGCCTCCAGATCGGGAATCGCCCGGCTTTCCAGCAGGGCGATCTGATCCTTGAGAAACAGTTTGCGGCGTTTGAGCCGCTTGATGTGCAGATCGTCGACGCCGGCTTCCTTGCTCATCCGAGCTATCATCTCGTCCAGATCGCGGTGTTCCAGTCGCAATGCTTCCAGCTTGGTCTGGTAGTCTTTTTCCGTACCGTCGGTGCTGATCGTCATCATCGCCCTCTCTTGGCTGGTTGCGGAACCGGGGATGTTACTGTGCGCTTGCTTTTATCAGTTTAGTATTATAACGCTTGAAAATCACACGTACGCTCACCCCAACCATGGGCAGATCTGCTTGATCCACCATCGCCTGCGCCGTCGCGTTGCCCACTTGCTGGAAAGCGACCAGCGCGATCGTCCCGGTCGTTGGCTGGGCATCGGCCTGATGACCCTGATCAGCCTGAACGTGCTGGCGGTGATACTACAATCCGTACCGGCGATGGACGCCCGGTTTCACGACTATTTCCAGGCTTTCGAAATCTTCTCGGTAGCGGTTTTCACCTTCGAACTGGTAGTGCGGGTCTGGACCTGTGTCGAGCAACCCGAGTATCGGGAGCGCGGCCCGCTGGCCGGTCGCCTGCGCTATTCGCTGACGCCGATGGCGCTGATCGATCTGCTCGCCATCCTGCCATTCTACCTGAGCGCGTTGGCAGGTCTGGATCTGCGCTTTCTGCGGGTCGTGCGCCTGATCCGGATACTCAAGCTGACCCGCTACTCCACCGCCATGCAAGCCCTGCTGGCGGTGCTGCAAGCCGAGGCGGACAAGCTGACGGCGGGCTTCGTGCTGCTGTTCGTGCTGTTCGTGCTGGCCGCCAGCGGCATCCATCTGCTGGAGCGCGACATCCAACCCGAGGCCTTCGGCAGCATCCCGGATGCGATGTGGTGGGCCATGGCGACCCTGACCACGGTCGGCTACGGCGATGTCGTTCCGGTCACGCCAATGGGTCGGGTATTCGGCGGCTGCATCACCATTATCGGCGTCGGCATGGTGGCGCTACCCGCAGGGATCATCGCCTCGGGATTCTCCGAGCGCCTGCGGCAACCACCGGTCGACTACAATGCCTTGCTGGACACCATGCTCAACCCGCGGGCACCCATGGCGGAACGACAACAGGCCGCACGCGCCATAGGCGAAGCCTTGCAACTGAACCGCTATCACCGCGACCGGTTACTGCGCGCCACCCTGACCGACAACCCGCCGACGGATCGCCGCTGAACCGGATCAGCCATTCCGCTGGCCGGCGTGTTGCGCCAGCCGCAACAGGGCCGCGCCGAGACGCTCGTCGCTGACATCGCGGGCGGCGCCGGCCAGCACTTCGGCATTCTTCTCGGTCAGGGTCAGGCGGCGTGGCGGTGCGGCCGAAGGCGCTTCGCGCGCCGGTTCGATGCGCAGCTTGAGGCCGGGCACGGGCTGCCTGAGTTCATCGCTCAACTGCTGCCGCAAGGTGGGCAGCACATAACGCAGCCGGGTGGCCCAGGCCGAGGATTCGGTCTGCACGATCCAGACTTGGGGAGTGATGGCGACGATGCGGGCATGGTCGCGCAGATGGGGCGGCAGATAGGCCTGCATCAGGCGATTGATGCGGATCAGTCGGTCGCTGTGGGCGATGACCGCCGCCAGCCGGCCCTTGGGCCGGCGCAGGCATTCGGCGGCGCTGGCCATTCCAGACCCTTTACGCCGCTGTCCGGACGCTGCCGCATGATCGGCCTGCGCTTCGGGATTGCCTGGAGAAGTCTCCATCGCCTGCTTCGAGCAACCAACTTGCTGTAAATGCTGGTAATTATACCGGATAAAAAGCTTGCAAGCCAGTTTTTTCAATGGTTTATGTAAATTTTCCCGGATCGGCCGGTCAGCTTGACGTCAGGGTGTTTCTGACGTAGAAAGAAAATCCCTTTTTGATCAGTCCATTTGACGTAACACCATGCCAGCCGAACGCACCGACAACCTCAATATCGTTTCCCAGGAACTGCTGCTTACGCCGGAAGAAATCAAGCAGCGCCTGCCGCTCAGCGAGCCCGCCGAACACACGGTTTCCCGAAGCCGGGAGGTCTTGCAAGCCATCCTCGACCGTCGCGATCCGCGCCTGTTCGTGGTGGTCGGCCCCTGCTCGATTCACGACATCGACGCCGCCCTGGACTACGCCGGCCGACTCAAGACGCTGGCCGAGGAGATCAGCCCGGCCATCGTGGCGGTCATGCGGGTGTATTTCGAGAAGCCGCGCACCACTACCGGCTGGAAGGGCCTGATCAACGATCCGCACCTGGACGATTCCTTCGAGATCGCCGAGGGCTTGCAGAAAGCCCGCGGGCTGCTGCTGCAAATCGCCGAGCTGGGCCTGCCCACGGCGACCGAGGCGCTGGATCCCATCAGCGTGCAGTATCTGTCGGATCTGATCTCCTGGTATGCCATCGGCGCCCGCACCACCGAGTCCCAGACCCACCGCGAGATGGCCAGCGGCTTGTCGGCGCCGGTCGGCTTCAAGAACGGCACCGATGGCAGCCTGGACGTCGCCATCAACGCCTTGCTGTCGGTATCCAGCCCGCACAGTTTTCTCGGCATCGATCCGCAGGGCCGCTGCGCCATCACCCGTACCCGCGGCAACCGCTACGGTCATGTGGTGCTGCGCGGCGGTGGCGGCAAGCCGAACTACGATTCGGTCACCATCACCCTATGCGAACAGCAGCTGGCGGCCAAGGGGCTGCCCGCCAATATCGTGGTCGATTGCAGCCATGGCAATTCCAACAAGGACCCGGCGCTGCAAGCGCTGGTACTGAACGACTGCGTGCATCAGATCATGGAAGGCAACCGTTCCATCGTCGGCGCCATGCTGGAAAGCAATATCGGCTGGGGCAACCAGTCCATACCGGCCGATCGGTCGCAGCTCAAGTACGGGGTGTCGATCACCGATGCCTGCATCGACTGGCCGACCACCGAACAGACCCTGCGCGCGGCGGCCGACAAGCTCAAGCCGGTGCTGGCCGGGCGTCTGTAGATACCGTAGATTCGGTTTACCGGATCGGTCCATTGTGGACCGATCCACCTTGGTACAATCCCCGATGCGCTCTCGAGGATTCCCGCCGCAAGCGCTATCCAAGGCCTGGGCATGAGTTTTGCTTGGCTTGGTGCCAACCTTACCAGGAGCCATGCCATGACCGACTACCGGATCACCTATTCCGCGTGCCGGATTGACTTTGGCGCCGGTCTGAACTACACCAGAATACAGAACAACAAGGCCAACCCGGAATCCATCATGCCGTATTGCCCGCTACCGACCCTACCTTGGAGGTGAGTGCATGAGCGCCACCGATGCCAACCGCCCGCTGGCCATCGCCAGCCCGCTGGGCGACGATGTCCTGCTGTTTCGTCGCATGCAGGGTCGGGAACGCCTGGGTCGGCTATTCGAGTATCAGGTCGATGTCTACAGCCAGGACGACAGCATCGACTTCAACGATCTGCTGGGCGAGAACATCACGGTCCGACTGTACCGGCCGGAGCAGGACGACGAGCGCTATTTCAACGGTTTCGTCAGCCGGTTCTCCCAGCTCACCACCTACGAGCAACGCTATGCCGCCTATCGGTTGACGCTCAGGCCCTGGTGCTGGTTTCTCACCCGTACCGCCGACTGTCGCATCTTCCAGGATATGACGGCACCCGACATCATCAAGCAGATCTTCAGCGATCGGGGTTTCAGCGACTTCGAGGAACGGTTCAGCGAAAGCTACCGTAGCCGTGAATACTGCGTGCAATACCGGGAGACCGATTTCGACTTCATCAGCCGGCTGATGGAAGAGGAAGGCATTTACTACTACTTCAAGCACGACAACGGCAAGCACATTCTGATCATGGCCGACAACTATTCGGCCCACGAATCGGTCGGCGAGATCCCCTACTACCCGGAAGCCAACCCCAATCAACGCGAAGTCGAGAGCGTGTTCCGCTGGTCGCTGAACGCGCAACTGCAACCCGGCAAGTTCGCCCTCAGGGATTTCGACTTCAAGATACCGACCAAGGATCTGGGCAGTACCACGCCGATCCCGCGCGAGCATGCCCAGGCCGAGTACGAGATCTACGATTATCCGGGCGAGTACGTCGAGACCGCCGACGGCGACCACTACAGCAAAGTCCGGATTCAGGAGCTGCATGCCCGATTCGAGACCCTGGACGGACAGAGCGACGCCCGCGCCATCAGCACCGGCGAACTGTTCAGCCTGACCAAGCACGGCCGCCGCGACCAGAACCGCGAATACCTGCTGACCGGCGCCGACTACACGCTGGTCTCCAACAAATTGGAAACCGGCCAGGGCGCCAGCGACGAGCCGCTCTACGACTGCCGCTTCACCGTCATCGTGGCCCAGCAGCCGTTCCGACCCGAGCGCATCACCCCACGCCCGCTGATCCGCGGACCACAGACCGCCATCGTGGTCGGCCCCTCGGGCGAGGAAATCCACACCGACGAGTTCGGCCGGGTGAAGTGTCAGTTCCACTGGGACCGCTACAGCCAGGCCGACGATACCAGTTCCTGCTGGATCCGGGTCTCCCAGGGCTGGGCCGGCAAGAAATGGGGCATGATGTTTCTGCCCAGGGTCGGCCAGGAAGTGATCGTCGAGTTCCTGGAAGGGAACCCGGATGATCCCATCATCACCGGCCGGGTCTACAACGGCGACAATATGCCGCCCTATGATCTGCCGGCCGAGAAGACCAAGTCCACCATCAAGAGTCTGTCCAGCAAGGGCGGCGGCGGGTTCAACGAGATCCGCTTCGAGGATCTGAAGGATTCGGAGCAAATCTTCATCCATGCCCAGAAGGACCAGGACATCCGGGTGCTGAATGATCTCAAGGAGTGGGTCGGCAACGACAGTCATCGGATCGTCAAGAAGAGTCACTTCGAGCAGATCGAGGGCGACACGCATCTGATCGTCAAGGAGGGCGAGAGCGGCAAGGGCAACCGGCTGGAGCTGGTCGAGGGCGATCAGCACCTGGAAATCAAGCGCAACTCCAACGCGAAGATCGGCGAGTCGCTGTCGCTGGACGTGACCGACGACATCGACGCCAAGGCCGGTCAGAACTACGCCCTGGAAGCCAGCAGCGGCGATATCCATCTGAAAGCCGGGACGAATGTCGTCATCGAGGCCGGCACCCAGATCACCCTGAAGGTGGGCGGCAATTTCATCACCATCAGCTCCAGCGGTGTCGATGTCAAGGGCACGATGATCAACCTCAACAGCGGCGGGTCGGCCGGCTCCGGCAAGGGCAGCAGCCCCGATGCGCCGACCGCGCCGACCGAACCACTGGAGGCGGACGAGGACGCCCCCGGCGAGATCACCGAGGTCTCGGCCGCGCCGATCACCAAGGACCCGTCGGAACTGACCTCGATTCAGGCCAAGACCATGACCCGGGCGGCCGAAACGGGTAGCGCGTTCTGCGAGGTCTGCGCCCGGGCCGCGGCCAGCGCTGCCTAGCGAACTCGAACCGGATGCTTGCCATGCCCGCCACGATCAATCAGACCATGCTTCGCGATCAGCTGTTCGGCACCGCTAATCGTGACACCTATGCGATACTCGATGGCGCGTCGAACCCCGAGCTGCTGAAAATCCTGTGGCAACACAAACCCGAGCATATCTGCCTGTACCGGGGCGAACTCGACGCCGAGCTGGCCCAGATCGCCCCCTATCTGGTGCGACTGCGGCCGGATTCGCCGTTCACCGACTACGTACTGCAGGCTTGGGGCCGGCACTGGGGCATCTTCCTGTTCACGCAGGCCGATCTGCGTACCCTGCGCAAGCATTTCCGGACTTTTCTCACGGTCCATGGTCCGGATGGCCAACTATTGTATTTCCGATACTATGATCCGCGCGTGCTGCGGGTTTATCTGCCGACCTGCAATGCTCAGGAGGCCGCCACCCTGTTCGGCCCGGTCAGCCGCTATCTGATGGAAGACGAGGAGCCCGACCACATGGTGCGGTTCTGGTTCGAACAGGGCGCGGTCGGCAGCAGGCGCACACCGCTCACCGTTCCCAAGGCAAGCTGATCGAGGATATCCGCCATGCCTCCACAAGGCCGTCTGGGCGACAAATCGAACGTTCCCGCCGACGCGCACGGCTGCCCCGCCTGTCCGCATCCCGCTGTCGGTCCGGCGATCGTGGGCTCGCCCGATGTCATGGTCAATTACCGCCCGGCGCTACGGGTCGGCGATATCGGCATACACGCCGCCTGCTGCGGCCCGAATACCTGGACCGCCGTCAAGGGCAGCGGTACGGTGTTCATCAACGGTAAGCCAGCTCATCGCCTGGGTGATGATGATATCCATTGCGGCGGCAAGGGCCAGTTGATCGAAGGCAGTAACGATGTGATCACCGGCGGCTGATGCCACCATGCGCCCCGAGTTGCTCGACCGAATCCCGCTGATCTGCCCGCGCTGCCGCCAGCCGGGCGGGGAGTCGGTGCTGGCCCTGGAAACGGTCTATTACGCTGCCGGGGGGTATCTGCTGGAAGGGCTGCTGCACTGCCCGGCTCCGAGCTGTCAGGCCGTCTATCCGGTGCTGGACGGGGTTCCGGTGGTGCTCAAGAACATGGCGGACTGGTGGCGGGACGAGCGCTCCCGGTTGGCCACGACCACGGGCACCAGCACCGAACTGCAAGCCTATTTCCAGGCACTCGATGCCACCGACCCGCAACACCATGAGCGGCGCTGCCTGCTCGGCACCTACATGGAACGGCATTATGGTTGTGGAACGCCGGCACCCGCCGGGCCGCTACCCACGGCGGAAGCCTACTGGGATACGGTGCTGGCCCTGAGTACCAGCGGCAAGCCTTATCATCGGGCCCTGGATCTGGGCTGCGCGGTGGGCCGCCACAGCTTCGAACTGGCCAGGCATAGCGAACTGGCTGTCGGTCTGGACCGGAATTTCGCCCTGGTTGCCGCCGCCGCCGCCATTCAGCGTGACGGTGAGGTATGCTATCAGCGACGCCTGCGCGGCCAACAGTTCGCCACCGTGGCATTCCCGCAGGAGGCAGCACGGAATGTTCTGTTCCTGGTCGCGGACGCGCTCGATCCACCGCTGCCGGCCGCCGCCTTCGATTGTGTCGCCGCCCTGAATCTGCTGGACAATGTCAGCGTGCCGCTGATCCTGCTCGGACAGATGGACGCGCTGCTCGGCCCCGGTGGCCGGCTGGTGCTCGGTTCGCCCTACGAGTGGCGGCATGAATTCTGCGACCCGGCGGAATGGCTGGAGAACGCGGAGCTGGACGCCCCCGACATGATCCGCCGGATTCTTGTCGGAGAGCTGATCCCGCAGCTGCAGCTGCGTTACACGGTGCTCGAAGAGCGTGCCGAAATACCCTGGACGATGCGCCAGCACGAACGGTTCCAGGCTCTGTTCCTGGTCCATCTGATCGTTGCCCGGAAAGGGTAAGCCATCATGCCCGCACCGCAGAAAAGCCTGCTCACCCAGTTGACCAAAGTCAATTTCGACAGCAAGCAGATCAAGCTGCCCACCGACTGGCAACAACCGGGTGACCAGTACCCGGACGCCTTCGCCGCTAGCGAGCGCGCGGTCGCCCCTAATCCGCCGATGACGCTGTTCCGCGAGGAAACGCTGAACCAGTACCATGTCGATACCTCGAAAACCATCGGCGACGCCTTCAACGAATACATCGATGGCATCTGCGAGGCCATCTGCGACGGCATCGACAAATGGATGAAGGGCGATTTGACTAAGGGCATACCCGGCGCGGCGGTCACCAACCTCATCATCAACGGCCCGGCGGCGACCTTCGTGCCCGGCTCGGTGATCGGTCCGCCGCTGGCGCCTCTGATCCTGGACACGGCGCCCATGGACACACCGCAGCAGAGCAAGTACTCCACCGCCATCGCCAATACCCTGGGCACCGCCTGGCAGGCCTGGCACATGGGTCTGGTCGGGGTGGCGCCCATCTATCCGGCGTTCGCGGCCATGCCCTCGCCGGTGGCGCCGCCCACCCCGAATCTGCCGCTGCCGCTGATCGCCCTGAGCTCGCCCGGCGAAGCCCTGCTGGCGCCGTCCGTCCTGCAGATGACGATGATGGCCAACCTGGGCGATCCCACGGCCCTGCACGCGATGGACCTGTTCGACGCCCTGTCCAAGGCCTTCAACACCGTGTTCCAGACCTTCAAGGCGACGACCACCATCCAGAACGTGCTGGGCACCGGCCCGGTACCCACCTTCGCGCCGCCCTTCGTGCCGGTGGGTCCGGTCGTGATGGGCATGGGCAATAGCATACCGGGGAGTAGCTGCCTGACATGATCCCGCCCGCCCTGGCCACTGGAGCGCCCTGAAATGGAATTGGTCAACACCAGCCCGCTGCGGGTCGAGGCGCTGCCGCAGCAGATCCGCGGCGACCGCTTCATCCTGACGGTGATCCTCAAGGGCACGTTCCGGATCACGGCCGGAGAGGCGGCGACCCTGGCGGAGGAGCAGCTACCGGTGTTGTTCAGCGACGAACTGCACAAGCCGGAAGGGGGCAGCCTCAAGTTCGAGTCCGACCTGGCGCCGTTCAAGCCCCGCGCCGACATCGTCCTGGTCGGTCACGCCCATGCGCCGCTGGGCAGACCGGTCACGGGCTTGCAGGCCGGTTTGCGCGTCGGCGAACTGCAAAAGCTGCTCCTGGTCATCGGCGATAGGTACTGGCAAACTGGAGTCGGTACTCCCAGCCCATCGGCCCCGCGCCCCTTCACCACCATGGAACTGACCTACGAGCGCGCCTACGGCGGCACCGACTCGTCGGTCGGTGAATATTTCCCGGAAAACCCGATCGGGCGCGGGTTCGTCACCAAACAGCCCAAGCTCGACAGCCGGGTACCGCTGCCCAATCTCGAGGATCCCGATCGGCCGATCCGGTCCTGGCAGGATCGTCCGCACCCGGCCGGCTTCGGCTTTTATGCCAAGACCTGGCAGCCGCGAGCCGGTTTTCTGGGCACCTACGACGAGCGCTGGCAGCAGGAGCGGGCTCCCGATCCGCCAGAGGATTTTCGCTCCGATTTCTTCAATGGCGCGCATCCCGGGCTGCAACTGGCCGGCTATCTGCGCGGCGACGAGTCGGTTCAGCTGCTCAACCTCACCCCCGGCGGCAAGCTGGCGTTCCGGCTGCCCGGCCTGCGACCCGCGGTACGGGTCACCACCACCGCGCGCGACGCCACCGGGATGCCACAGGCGGATACCACCGAGCGCAAGGCTCTGGATCTCAAGCTGGATACCCTGTGCCTGCTCCCCGACGAGCAGCGCTGCTACCTGGTCTGGCGCGCCCGATGCCCGATCCGGGATCCGGCCGCCAGCGAGGTCGATCGGGTCGAGGTCGGCCTGCCATGAACCTCCGAAGGTAACGACAGATGCTGGTCATCAGAAAAGAACAGATGAACATACTCGCCGCGGCATCCGGGCGCCGTTACGAGGAACGCCTGATGGACGCGCTGGAAGCCCTGTTTCCGGAGGAAGCCCAGCGGCTGAGCCAGGGCCCCGAGGGCCGCGAGCGGCTGCGCGCGGTGGTGCACCGAGGGTTCAAGCGCGCCGAGCGCTGCGCCATGGAGAACGAGGATGACATCGCCATCTTCGTCGGCCTGATCATGATGAACCGGCAGTTGCGCAAGGATGAACTGTACGACGAGGGCGAGGTATTGAGCTGGTCCCGATCGATTCTGGAACAGGACACGAATCCGGGGCACGTGAAAATGCAGTTGGTCGAGTATCGTTTTCGGCTCATGGCCGGGAACAACCCCTACGCGGCCCGTATCTGCGCCATGATCGACACCCTTAGAGAGACGTTCTGATGTCGGACTTATTCAGGCAAATCACAGATGTCTTGCGCGAGATCGGCGACAGTCTGGCCGGCAAATCACAGAAGAAGAAGGACTCCCCGGTCCAGGAATGCCCGTACAAGAAAAAGGAAGAGCAACTGGGCGTGGCGGTGGTGATCGTCAGCCGCGAGGATGTCAACCGGGGCATCTCCGGGGTGCCGGTGAGCCTGGAAGGCCCCACGCCCGGCAACGCCAGCACCGAC
>CAYMHN010000009.1:0-18879 GCA_964390235.1 uncultured Candidatus Competibacteraceae bacterium | reverse complement strand
ATCGACTGCTGCTGGTGAGTGGGCGCGTCCGGGTCGGTCTTGCCCATGACGATGAAGATCCGGCAGCGCGGGTCGCCGGCCCCGGTCGACCACCATTTGCGGCCGTTGATGACGTAGTGGCCGCCGTCGCGTTCGATCCGGGTGCGGATATTGGTGGCGTCGCTGGAGGCCACGTCGGGTTCGGTCATGCAGAAGGCCGAACGCAGTTCGCCGGTCAGCAGCGGTTGCAGCCATTGTTCCTGCTGCGCGGCATTGCCGTAACGCCACAGGGTTTCCATATTGCCGGTATCCGGGGCGTTGCAGTTGAACACCTCCGGTGCCCAGGGGGATCGACCCATGATCTCGCACAGCTGGCCGTACTCGACATTGCTCAGTCCGGCGCCCCGTTCGGCATCGGGCAGAAACAGGTTCCACAGTCCCTGTTCGCGGGCCTTTTCCTTGAGGTCCTCGATCAGCGCCAGCGGCTGCCAGCGCTCGCCCCGCTCGACCTCGGCCTGGAATCGATCCTCGTTGGGATGGATATGCTGTACCATGAAGGCCTGCAAACGTTCATGCAATTGCTTGGCATTTGTGCTGAGTTCTGGAAACATGAGCGGATTGTTCGATGGTGATTTGAATCAAGTATATCAGCCCGTCTTACTGCGACGATCGAGTCATGTGGAACGTCAAGCATTGGCGCCGGCAGCGGATTCTGCGACGCACCTCGCTAAGCCATGATCTGTGGGAACAGACCGTGGCGGAGCTACCCTTGCTGCATGGTTTGAGTGGCGAGGAACTGGATCGCCTGCGCGAACTGACCACGCTGTTCCGACACGAGAAGGAATTCATCGGTCGAGGCGGGGTGGAACTGGACGAGGCCATGCGCTTGACCATCAGCGCCCAAGCCTGTCTGCCGATCCTGAATCTGGGTCTGGACTGGTATGAAGGCTGGAGCAGCATCATCGTCTATCCAGACGGTTTCATGACCGCGCACGAGCAGATCGACGAAGCCGGGGTGGTTCACCATGTCCACGACGCGCGAGTCGGCGAGGCCTGGGAGGACGGACCTATCGTCCTGTCCTGGCGCGACATCCTGGAAGCCGGCGACGGCTACAATGTCGTGATCCACGAGTTCGCCCACAAGCTCGATCTGCGCAACGGCGAATTCAACGGCTTCCCGCCGCTGCACCCCGATATGGACGCCAAGCTCTGGAGTCGGGTGTTCCGCAAGGCCTACGACGACTTCTGCCAGCGCCTGGATGCGGGGTTGGAAACGGGATTCGACCCTTACGCAGCGGATAGTCCAGGGGAGTTCTTCGCGGTGATCAGTGAGGCGTTCTTTGAACTGCCGCAGCCGCTGCGAACCCGCTACCCTCATGTCTACGGTCAGCTGCGCGCCTTCTACCGTCAGGATCCGGCGGCGCGATCATCGCTCAGGTCGGTATTGAGCCTGACCACTCCGTCCTGATCGTGTACCCGCAGCCGGTTGAAATCAGCCCGCGGTAGCTTGAGCAGCAGACAGGGTTGGGTCATGATCTGCGCCTGCACGCTATCGGGTTCCGGGGTCTGCCAGGCCAGGTCCAGCCGTAGGGTAGTGCCTTGCTGACGGGCCCGGTGCTGGGGTGGCAGATAGTTCAGGCGATAACCGGCCGTCGGTTGTTCGCCCATGGTGATCAGCAAGACCGCGGCGCGGCTGAAATCGACCGACGGCGGGTAGGCGTCCGGTTGCCCGGCACCGATCCGTGCATAGCGATCGGCCAGTGTGGCCGCGTCGGTGATCCACTGGGCGCCAGGCTGGCGCAGATCGTCGCCGCACAGCAAGGCGTTGTGCAGCAGTTCCGCGCCCAGCGGGTCGCCACCGGTCGATTCATCCCTGATGCGATCCGGGTCGGCGCAGCCCGCCAGGGCCAAAAGCAGTGCGAAGATTAGAGGCGATCTGTTCATGCAGGGCGAGTACCCGCTTGCCGGTCATGTTACCCAAGGGCCACATAGCATAGAATAAAATCCGACCTCCGCCAAAACCGGCAAGCACCGGACGTGACGACCCGAGATGACCGAACCGACCCATTTGCTGGCCGTGCATACTCCGGATCGCCTGGGGATCATCGCTGGCGTGACCGGCGTGCTGGAAGCGTCCGGCGCCCATCTGCTGGAACTCAGCCAGACCGTGGTGCGCGACTACTTCACCATCATCCTGCTGGTGACCCTGCCCGAACCCAATGACAGTGCCGCCTTGACCGGGCATCTTCGTGCGGTGCTGGCCGACGGCGCGGCCGTGATCGTGCAGCCGTACCGCAAGACCGGACTGCCGGTACCGGCGGGTGACCGGTATGTGCTGACCGCGCTGGGTATGGACAGCCCCGGCATCGTCCATACCATCAGTTCCCTGATCGCCGAGCGAGGCGGCAACTTCAGCGACCTGGACTGTCGAGTCAGCGGTGATCGGATGCGGCTGGTGGCGGAGTTGCAACTGCCCCGCGACATCGCCCTGGATCAATTGCAGATCGACCTGGAACACGCCGGCGCTACCGCTGGTCTGCAAGTCAGACTCCAGCACCAGCGCCTGTTCCAGGCGACCAACGAAGTGGCGTTCCGGAGATTGTCCACATGATCCGCGGCGAGGCGGTGTTCGACACCATCCGCATGTTCCAGGAGGAGAACCTGGATGTGCGCACGGTCACCCTGGGGCTGAATCTGGACGATTGCAGCAGCCCGACCCTGGCCCAGCTTGGCGCCAAGATCCGGGCCAAGATCGTCAGCCGGGCCGGCGATCTGGTGCGGACCACCCGGGTGATCGAGCAGCGCTACGGCATCCCGGTGGTCAACAAGCGGCTGGCGGTCTCGCCGATTGCCACGGTGGCGGCCGGCCACGGTCGCGATGCCTTGGTGCAGCTGGCCAGGGTACTGGATCAGGCGGGCGCGGAGGTCGGGGTGGATCTGGTGGGAGGGTTCGGTGCCCTGGTCCACAAGGGCATGACACCCACGGCGCGGGCCTTGTTCGAGGCTCTGCCAGAAGCGCTGGCCACGACGCGCCGGGTCTGCTCCGGGATCAGCGTGGCCACTACCCGGGCCGGGGTCAATATGGACGCCGTGCTGCTGCTCGGGCATACCATCCGCGCCATGGCCGAGGCCGATACCGTCAATCAGGGTTTCGCCTGCGCCAAGCTGGTGGTGTTCGCCAATATGCCGGAAGACAACCCGTTCATGGCCGGCGCCACCCATGGCCCCGGCGAAGCCGACGCGGTGCTCAACATCGGCGTGTCCGGCCCCGGCGTGGTCAAGCGCGCCCTGCAACGCCTGATCGAGGGACCGGGCGCCGAGCAACTCACCCTGGCCGATATCGCCGAGGAGATCAAGCTGACCGCGTTCCGCATCACCCGGGTCGGCGAGCTGATCGGCCGTGAACTGGCCGAACGGCTGGGCGTACAGTTCGGCATTGTCGATCTGTCGCTGGCGCCTACCCCCAAGGTCGGCGATTCCATCGGCGAGATCCTCCAGGCCATGGGTATCGCGCGGATCGGCGCGCCCGGCTCCACGGCGGCCCTGGCCCTACTCAACGACGCGGTCAAGAAGGGCGGGGCCTTCGCCAGTTCCAGCGTCGGCGGTCTGAGCGGAGCATTCATCCCGGTGATGGAGGACGCCACCCTGGCGGCAGCGGCGGCCGAGGGTTCATTGTCGCTGGAAAAGCTCGAAGCCATGACCAGCGTGTGTAGCGTCGGTCTGGACATGGTGGCGATTCCGGGCGATACGCCGGGTGACACCATCGCCGCGATCATGGCCGACGAGATGGCCATCGGTGTGGTCAACAACAAGACCACCGCCACCCGGATCATCCCGGTACCGGGCCGGGCAGCCGGCGAGTTCGTCAGCTTCGGCGGCCTGTTCGGCGAGAGCGTGATTCTGCCGGTGCGTAGCGCCGGTGGCGGAGACGGGTTTGTGCGCTTTGGCGGGCGGATACCGGCGCCGCTGCAAAGCCTGCGCAACTGAATCATGACGGGGCCGGTGCTGTATATGACCGAAGGCTGTCATCTGTGCGAGCAGGCTTGGCAGCTGGTTATCGAGGTGACCGGCCGGCCAGCGCACGAGATCGACATCGTCGATGACGAGCAACTGCTGGCCCGCTACGGGGTCCGCATTCCGGTGCTGCTGCGTGACGATGGCGCGGAACTGGACTGGCCCTTCGATGCCGCGGTCTTGCGAAACTTTCTGCTGGAGTCCCGATGCTGACCGAACCGTTTCGCTCCGATCCTTCCCTGACCCTGTTGACCGACCAATACCAGCTGACCATGGCCTATGGTTACTGGAAAAGCGGCATGGCCGAGCGGCGCGCCGAGTTCCACATGTTCTACCGCCGCAATCCCTTCGACGGCGGTTTCGTGGTCATGGCCGGCATGGGCACGCTGGCCGAGTACCTGGAGGATTTCAGCTTCAGCAGCGGGGATCTGGCCTATCTTGCCGGCTTGACCGATCGCTCGGGGCAGGCGCTGTTCGAGCCAGCCTTTCTCGACTATCTGGACGGGCTGAGCTTCGGCTGCGACCTCCATGTCGTGCCCGAGGGCACCATCGTGTTCCCCAACGAACCGCTGGTACGGGTGCAGGGTCCGATACTGCAAGCCCAGATCCTGGAGACCCTGCTGCTCAACACGATCAATTTCCAGAGCCTGATCGCCACCAAGGCCGCGCGGGTCTGTCATGCCGCCCAGGGCGATCCGGTAGTCGATTTCGGCCTGCGCCGGGCCCAGGGGCTGGGCGGACTGGCGGCGGCCCGAGCGGTCTACATCGGCGGGGTCACCGGTACCTCCAACGTGCTGGCCGGCAAGCTGTATGGCATTCCGGTGGTGGGCACCCATGCCCACAGCTGGGTGATGTCCTTCGACGACGAACGCGAATCCTTCGCCGCCTATGCCCGGGCGCTGCCGAACAACTGCGTGTTCCTGGTCGATACCTATGGTTCGATCAGCGGCATCAACAATGCCATCGAGGTCGGCCGGGAACTGCGCGAGCAAGGCCATGAGATGATCGGCATCCGCCTGGACAGCGGCGACCTGGCCTATTTCAGCAAACGCGCCCGGGCGATGCTGGACGAGGCCGGTTTCCCCGCCGCCAAGGTGGTGGCCAGCAACGAGCTGGACGAATACGTGATCACCAGCCTCAAGCTGCAAGGCGCCACCATCGATATGTGGGGGGTAGGCACCAAGCTGGTCACTGCCTATGACGATCCGGCGCTGACCGGGGTCTACAAGCTGTCAGCGATCCAGAATCCGCGTGGCGAGTGGCAGTACAAGCTCAAGCTGTCCAACCAGAAGTCGAAGATGAGCATTCCCGGCCTGCTGCAAGTCTACCGTCACTACCACGAGGCGGGCCGGATGATGGCGGACGTGATCGCCGATCTGACGGATGACACCGCCGCCATCGATCACATCATCGATCCCAACGACAATCTGCGCCGCAAGTCGCTGAAACGCAGCGTGCGCTTCGAACCCTTGTTGCAAGTATTGTACCGGGGAGGCCGACTACAGGCCGATCCGCCCGGACTGGAAACGATCCGGCAGCGCTTCCGCGACCAGCTCGCCATGCTGGACGATAGTCACAAGCGCTTCGAATACCCGCACATCTATCCGGTCGGCTTGAGTCCGCAGCTCAACCAGCTGCGTGACGACATGATCCGGCACGAGCGAGCGCGCTTGAATGACAATTGACCCGGCAGTATCACTCCGGTGTCGAATTCCGACTCGCCAACCGAGCGTGCAGCCGGGCGATTTCGGCTTCGGTGGCATCGGCCCGCAGTTTCTCCGCCTCCGCCCTTTGATGTTCCGCCTCCGCGCGTAGTTTCTCCGCCTCCGCCCGCTGATGTTCCGCCTCCGCGCGTTGTCGCTCGGCTTCCACGGACTCACGAGGTGTGGGCAGCAACTCGCCCTCTGGCGTGGCCCAACGCAGCCAGGTGGCTTCAACACCTTCGTACACTCCGGGCCAGCGGCACAAGACCAGACCCAGCCGCTCGCAGGGTAGTCGGTCCCGGACATCGGGAGTCAAGGGCCGGTAGACGCCCTGCTGCAAGCCGAAGCCGGCCCAGTCGTTCGGCTCGAACGGGTCGAACCAGAAATACTCGGCGACCTTGAGCTGATTCTGGTAGATCAGCCGCTTCTCGCCCTTGTCCCTGGCGACCGTCTGCTCGGACAGTAGCTCGATGACCACATCGGGACTCTTCCCTTCTTCCCAGACCACCCAGCTCTTGCGCTCGCCGCGAGGCACGCCCAGCGCGACGAACACATCCGGGCCGCGGAAATCCTGGTTACGGACCTGGGCCAGGCTGAAGTACACGAACATATTGCCGCCCACATAGCCGCCTTCGGGATGGCGCTCGAGCCAGGGTTTCAAGGGGTAGATGAGCAGGTCCATCTGCAGCTTGTGGCGTTCGCTTTCCAAGGGCATTCCATCGTCACAGGGCAGTGCGTCCTGGGTGGGCGGCAGGACCAGGGCTGTTTCCTGATCAAGAACTTCGGACATGGGCTCGGCCTCACGGTTGCCCGGTTTCGCCCAGTATAGCGAACTTGCTATCCGGAGGCGGATTCAGATCGGTTCGATATGCTCGACCACCAGCTGCGCGCTACGCCGGCCACGCCATTCGTTGACATCCAGCCGGTAGGCGATGCGGATCGCTTGACCGGGCCGGGGTAGCCCGAAACCGGCGGCCTGGTTGAAGGCGATGGCGTCGATAACCCCGTTGCTACCCGTTGGACAGAGCACCAGCTTCAGATGCTTGTCCTGCAATACCCGTCCGGAGACGATCTCGAACTCGCCGTCGAACAGCGGTTCCGGAAAGCGCTGCCCCCAGGGACCGGCTTCGCGCAGTTCCTCGGCCACCGACAGGCACAGCTGCTCGGGTGTCAGCTCGCCGTCCGAGTGCAGCACTCCTTGCAGATCATCGGCCGCCAGGTGGCGGCGTACCTCGGCGTCGAAGGCGGCCTGGAAGTCGTCCAGCCGCTCGCGTTCCAGGCTCAGCCCGGCGGCCATGGCGTGGCCGCCGAACTTGCGGATCAAGCCCGGATGGCGGGTGGCGACCGCGTCCAGGGCATCGCGGACATGCAGGCCGTCCACCGACCGGGCCGAACCCTTGAGTTGGCCGTTCCGCTCCGGGGCGAAGGCGATCACCGGGCGGTGGGTGCGTTCCTTGACCCGCGCCGCGAGGATGCCGATCACGCCCTGATGCCAGCTGGCGTCGTACAGGCACAGGCCGAACGGCAGCTCGTCCCGCAGCCGGGCGTCCAGCTGGTCCAGGGCATGATTCAGCATCTCGCCCTCGATGTCGCGCCGCTCGCGGTTGAGCCGGTCCAGTTCGGCGGCGATGCGTCGGGCCTCGGGGAGATCGTCGCTGAGCAGGCAGCGGATGCCCAGGGCCATGTCCTCCAGCCGTCCGGCGGCGTTCAGCCTTGGTGCCAAGGCGAAGCCGATGTCACTGGCGCCGAGCCGGTGCGGATCGCGATTGGCCACTTGGCACAGCGCCTCTATTCCGGGGCAGGTCCGACCCGTGCGAATGCGTCTCAGACCCTGGGCGACGAGGATCCGGTTGACGCTATCCAGCGGCACCACGTCGGCCACCGTGCCGAAGGCCACCAGATCCAAAAACTGGCGCATATCTGGTTCCTCGATGCCGCGTTGGTCGAACCAGCCGGTGTCGCGCAGCCGGGATCGCAGCCTGGTCAATACGTAGAAAATCACCCCCACCCCGGCCAGGTGTTTGCAGGGAAACCCATCGTCCGGCTGGTTGGGATTGACGATGGCATCGGCCGCCGGCAGTGTCGTGCCCGGCAAATGGTGGTCGGTAATCAGCACCCGGATGCCGCGCTCCCGGGCCGCCGCCACCCCGTCCAGACTGGCGATGCCATTGTCCACGGTAATCAGCAGATCGGGACGCTCGGCGGCGGCCAGTTCGACGATTTCCGGGGTCAGGCCGTAGCCGTACTCGAAGCGGTTGGGCACCACGTAGCGCACGTCCTTGGCACCCAGGGCGGTCAGCGCTCGTACCGCCAGCGCGCAGCTGGTGGCGCCATCGGCGTCGTAGTCGGCCACGATCAGGATGCGCTGGTCCTCATGCAGCGCGGTTTCTAGCAGAGCAACGGCCCGGTCCATGCCGAGCAGTTCGTCGGGAAGGGGCAGGTGTTGCAGGGTTAAATCGAGTTCCCGTACCGAATTTATCCCCCGATGGGCGTAGATGCGCCGCAGCAGTGGCGAGACCGGCAGCTCGGGCAATTCAGGGGTCTGGCGGCGGACAATGACGGTAGTCATCCTCTGTGCTCCAGCCAGGCGGACAAGGTTCGCGGCCGGCGCCAGAAGCGGCGCAGGCCGCGCCTATCCAGACGCAGTATCCGGCCGTCGCCGGGCTGCACATGCAGCTGCCGCAAGCGGTGGTCGGACAGGGCTTGCAGCAGGGGGGCGAACCAGTCGCGCTCCAACTCCTCAAGCCGCTCCCGCCAGGCGAGCGCATCGACACCGACCACCGACCAGCGCAGCGACTCGAAGACCAGCAGCTGTTCGATCTCTTCGCCACGGCTGTCCAGCCAGTCGGCGGCATTCGTTGGCAGGGGGTGAAGGCTCAGTCCGGCGTGCCGTGCCAGACCGCGACTGAGCGGATCATTGGCATGGAGTGCGAGGTCCGGTGTTGCGAGTCGCGGTGGTAAGCGACCGCCGCCCCAGATCCACAGTCCGTTGATCAGGGGTTGGTGGGCCGCCTCGCGGGCCTGGTTGACCGGATGGCTGTGGAACAGCATCTGCGCTTCGGTGAGCAGGCTGTTCCAGCGGCGCGCATCGGGCCCCTTGGGCAGCAGGGGATTGATGTCGCGGCCGACGGCATCGATCAGCGGGGTGGTTCGCAACACCGGTTCCGTGGCGCAGCGCAGATACCAACGCTCGGGACGCGGGGCGTCCAGCCACAGGCCGTCCTCGCCGAAGGCGCGGTTGAACGCCTCGATCAGCGCCGCGGATTCGGCGGCGTCGATGGCCAGATAACGGGCGTCGAGCAACACCACCTGGCGCAGATCGGCGCGCAGGTGAACCGGATCGGCGCGCAGCCAGTAACCATCGTCCGGCGTGCCGCCGTCGGCCAGTCGGCAGAGGGCGGCGATGGGTGGGTCGGTCAGTCCGAAGCGAGCACCGAGTTCGGTTTCGAAGCCGCCGGCAGGCAGGGTCACCGATTCCGCCCGCGCCAATAGTCGGTTCAGCGAGGGGGTTTCCGGCAGCGGAAAACTCTGCTCACGAGCCTGCGGCCAGGGGCCGAGCAGGCCCGGTAGCAACAGGGTGAGCATCGGGAGGGCAGCCACCGTTCAGTCGGCGTTCAAGCGCTCCAGGCGGATCCGGGTCACCGCGCCGCGGATGGTGGTCAGGGCCTCGATCCGGGCCAGGGCCGCGTTCAGTTGGCGCTCGCGGATGCGGTGGGTAAGCATGATGATCGGTACCACGGTCTCGCCCGGCGCCGGCTCCTTCTGGATGATGGCCTCGATGCTCAGTCCCTGTTCGGCCAGGATGCGGGTCACCTCGGCCATCACCCCGGGCCGGTCCTCGGCCAGCATGCGCAGGTAATAAGCGGTCTCGACCGCGTCCATGCCCAGCAGGGGAGGGTTGTCCAGGGCATCGGGCTGAAACGCCAGATGCGGTACCCGGTTGCCGGGGTCGGCGGTCAGGGTGCGCACCACATCGACCAGATCGGCGACCACCGCCGAGGCCGTGGGTTCGGCGCCGGCGCCAGCGCCATAGTACAGGGTCGGACCGACCGCGTCGCCCTTGACCAGGATGGCATTCATCACCCCATCGACGTTGGCGATCAGCCGCCGTTCCGGGATCAGGGTGGGGTGTACCCGCAGTTCCACGCCTTCCTCGCTGCGCCGGGCGATCCCCAGATGCTTGATCCGGTAGCCCAGTTCCTCGGCATAGCGCACGTCCTCGCGGCCGATATGACTGATGCCCTCGGTATACACCCGCTCGAAGGCCAGCGGGATGCCGAAGGCGATGGAAGCCAGGATGGTCAGCTTGTGGGCGGCGTCTATACCCTCGATGTCGAAGGTCGGGTCGGCTTCGGCGTAGCCGCGCGCCTGGGCCTCGGCCAGCACATCGTCGAATTCGCGCCCCTGGTCGCGCATGGCGGTCAGGATGAAATTGCTGGTGCCGTTGATGATGCCGGCCAGCCACTCGATGCGGTTGGCGGCCAGGCCCTCGCGGATCGCCTTGATGATGGGTATGCCGCCGGCCACCGCCGCGAAGGCCACCATCACCCCGCGCTCATGGGCAGCGGCGAAGATCTCGTTGCCGTGCAGGGCGATCAGCGCCTTGTTGGCGGTGATCACATGCTTGCCCACAGCGATGGCTTCCATGACCAGGCTGCGGGCCGGTTCATAGCCGCCGATCAACTCGACCACCACCTCGATGTCGGGGTCGTGCACGATATCGTAGGGATCGGTGGTCAGCGGCAGGTCGGTGTCGGGGTAGTTCTCCGGCTGGCGGACCGCGGCCCGGACGATATGAATTTCGCGTCCGGCCCGGCGGCCGATTTCCTCGGCGTTGCGCGCCAGCACTTCGCGTACCCCGCTGCCGACCGTGCCCAGACCCAGCAGGCCGATATTGACCGGGGTCATGAGCCGACTCCCGCCGCGACCGGTTCGGCGGGCCGGGTGGAGCTACGGAACAGGGTGCGGATGCCGCGCAGGGCCTGGCGGGTGCGGTGCTCGTTCTCGATCAGACCGAAGCGCACATGGTCGTCACCATAGGTGCCGAAACCGATGCCCGGGGAGACCGCCACCTTGGCCTCGCGCAGCACCAGCTTGGCGAATTCCAGCGAGCCCAGCTCCCGGTAGGGTGCCGGGATCGGCGCCCAGACGAACATGGTGCCACGGGGCTTCTCGACCGGCCAGCCCAGGGCATTGAGTCCGTCGCACAGCACGTCACGACGGCGGCGATAGGTGTCGCGGATCTCGGCCACGCAGTCCTGCGGCCCTTCCAGTGCGGTGATGGCGGCGATCTGGATGGGCGTGAACATGCCGTAGTCCAGGTAGGACTTCAGCCGCGCCAGGGCATGGATCAGGGTTGGATTGCCACAGACGAAACCGACCCGCCAGCCCGGCATATTGTAACTCTTGGACAGCGAGAAGCACTCCACGGCGATCTCCTTGGCGCCCGGTACCTGTAGAATCGACGGTGCCGTGTACCCGTCGAACACGATATCGGCATAGGCCAGATCGTGCACCACCCAGATGCCGTGCTCGCGGGCGATTCCGACCACCAGCTCGAAGAAGTCCAGATCCACGCAGCGCCCGGTCGGGTTGGCCGGGAAGTTGAGGATCAGCATCTTGGGCTTGGGCCAGGTCTCGCGGATGGCTTTCTCCAGTTCGGCGAAGAAGTCCACTCCCGGCAGCAGCGGTACGTGGTGGACATCGGCCCCGGCGATCACCACCCCGTAGGGATGGATGGGGTAGGCCGGATTGGGTACCAGCACGGTGTCGCCCGGTCCCAGGGTGGCCAGCGCCAGATGGGCCAACCCCTCCTTGGAGCCGATGGTGACGATGGCCTCGGTCTCGCGGTCCAGCTCGACCTGGTAGCGATTCCGGTACCAGGTGCAGATCGCCTGGCGCAGCCGCCAGATGCCCTTGGACTGGGAGTAGCGATGGGTATCGCCACGCTGAGACGCGGCCACCAGCTTGTCGACGATATGTTGCGGGGTGGGCCGGTCCGGATTGCCCATGCCGAAGTCGATGATGTCCTCCCCGCGGGCGCGGGCCGCCGCCTTGAGCTCGTTGACGATGCTGAAGACATAGGGGGGGAGACGCTGGATACGTTGAAATTCCGGATTCAAGGCGGTAGCTTCCCAGTCAGAACCGAAAGCCGACCCGAGGACAACGCCGGGTCGAGCGAACTACAAACAGTACGAAGGTCCACGTCCCCTGTCAACGGCCGGAAAGTCGTAGAATGGGATCGATAACCAACTATCGAGGTCGGTATGCGATTCAGTCTCGACTCCGGTGATGAAAACCTCCTGATCCGCGGCTATTCCACGGGTTGCGTGGTGGTCGGCGAGCGCGAACTACGCTGCAGCGTGCTGATCGGTGCCGGTCACATCCAGGCCTGGTCGCCGCGGCGGTTCGATGAACTCGACGAGCCGCACTTCGCGGCCATCGCCGAGCTGGAGCCGGAACTGGTGATCCTCGGCACCGGTGCCCGCCAGCATTTCCCGCACCCGCGTCTGACCCGGACCTTGACCGGGCGAGGGATCGGCGTGGAGGTCATGGATACCGGCGCCGCTTGTCGCACCTATAACGTGGTGCTGGCCGAGGGTCGCCGCGTGGTGGCGGCCCTGATCATGATCTGAGCCCTGCACACCATGCACCGTCAGTCGCTGCTGCTGCTGCTCGAAGACTACCGGATTCGCCATCCGGACGAGTTCGAATGTGTGGAGCGCTTCATGCGCTTCGTCGAGACACACCCCGCTTGTCTGGAGCGCAGCCTGAGCAGCGGCCATGTCACCGCCTCGGCTTGGTTGGTGAATCAGGCGGGTACCCATGTGCTGCTGACCCATCACCGCAAGCTGGATCTGTGGGTGCAACTGGGTGGACACGCCGACGGCAATCCCGATCTGCTGGCCGTGGCGCTGGAAGAAGCCCGGGAAGAATCTGGTCTGGACGATCTGGCACCGGTCCGGGAACCGATCTTCGATGTCGCCATCCACCGCGTGCCGGCACGGGGCGCGGAGCCGGCCCATGATCACTATGATATCCGCTTCGCCCTGCGTACCTCGGGTTCGGAAGCGTACACGGTGGGTCGTGAATCGCACGATCTGGCCTGGATCGACATCCGGTGTCTGGAAGACCTCACCCGGGAGGGCTCGATGCTGAAGATGGCGCGCAAATGGCTGGCGCAAACAGGCTGAGCAAAAAAAGGGGCAAAGCGGCGGTACCGATGCCGGGAAGTCGCCAGACACAGCATCGTCCCGCCGCCCCCTTGCCCAATCCATCGCCCTAGGAGGTCGGCCATGGCCTTGCCACAGTGGCGGATGCAGCATAGCGCACCTGCATGAACCAAACGTGAACGGAGTAGCCCGTGACCTCTAGCCGAATCCTGCTTGCCCGCGGACGTGAGCGATCCCTGCGTCGCCACCATCCCTGGGTGTTTACCGGGGCCATCGCCAAGGTCGAAGGCGCGCCGACCGCGGGCGCCACGGTCGAGATCCATGCCCATGACGGCGAATGGCTGGGCCGGGCGGCCTGGTCGCCGCACTCGCAGATTGCCGCGCGCATCTGGACCTTCGCTCCGGATACGCCGGTCGATGCGGCCCTGTTCCGGCGGCGGCTGCAACAGGCGCTGGCCCTGCGCGAGCGGGATCCCGGCTGGCGCGAGGGCAATGCTGGGCGGTTGGTCAATGCCGAATCCGACGGTCTGCCGGGGCTGATCGTCGACCGCTATGGCGAGTGGCTGGTCTGTCAGTTCGGCAGCACCGGCGTCGAGCACTGGCGCGAGGTGCTGGCCGCCGAGCTGGCCGAGCTGCTGCCCTGTCGCGGCATCCACGAGCGTTCCGATCTGGAGGTGCGCGACAAGGAGGGCCTGAACGCTCGCGTCGGCCCGTTATGGGGCGAGGAGCCGCCCGAACTGGTCGAGATACACCAGCAGGGGAGCCGTTTCCTGGTCGATGTGCGCCACGGCCACAAGACCGGTTTCTATCTGGATCAGCGCGACAATCGCGCGCTGCTGGGTGCGTATTGTGACGGAGCCGAGGTGCTGAACGCCTTCTGCTACACCGGCGCCTTCGCGGTGACGGCCTTGCGGGCTGGTGCTCGTATGGTTACCAATATCGACAGCGCCGCCCCGGCCTTGGTGCTGGCCGAGCGCAATCTGACGCTGAACGGCTTCGCCGCCGACCGCTACAGCCTGATCGAGGCCAATGTGTTCCAGGAGCTGCGCCGGCTACGCGCCGAGGAGCGGCGCTTCGACCTGATCGTGCTCGACCCGCCCAAGTTCGCCGATTCCCGCGCCCGCCTGACCCGCGCCAGCCGCGGCTACAAGGACATCAACCTGCTGGCCTGCCAGTTGTTGAACCCCGGCGGCCTGCTGGTGACGTTCTCCTGCTCCGGCTTGCTGGAGCCGGCGCTGTTCCAGAAGATCGTCGCCGATGCGGCCCTGGACGCCGGCCGCGACGCGCAGATCCTGCACCGCCTGGCCCAGGCCGCCGATCATCCGGTGCTGCTGAGCTTTCCCGAGGGCGGCTACCTCAAGGGCTTGATCTGTCGGGTGTGGTGAATAACCCATCTATAGATTGTCCCAGAAATCGCATTTGCGATCGACGCCGGAGTCCTTCGCCGTTGTGATCTGTGGAACATCGAGTAATTGCGTCTGCTCATTGTCCGCCGCCCAGGGCGGCCAGTCCGGCGTTGCGTCGGAGTTCGGATCCCCCTTGGCGGCGAAGGTCGACCAGTAGCTGATCATGGTCGCGGACAGCTTCCCCTGCTCCTCGTTCAGCGCCTGCGGCTCCCCCCGGGCACCGTGATAGCGCGGGAACAGATACTGAATGTCGAGCGTGTGTGCGGCGCCGTAGGGAAAAGACACGGAAGGGAAGTAATAGGGAGCGTTCACGTCCATGAACTCGTAAACATAGATCGGAACGAATTGCGCCGCCGAGTTCATCACCCGCCGCGAGGGGCACACGAAGTTCCGTGAGGTCAGCGCATGGGCCACCGCCTCGCTCGCCGAAGGAAAGTCGGCGAGCGGATACTCGGCCACGATCTTCGCCGCCCGCTCCGGCCCGAAAGTATCGGCGAAATGCGCCTCGTAGTCTTCCGCGGCGAGCGGCTGGTTCGTTGCCAACTCGCGGAGACCGACGAACCAGGTCCATTCGTTCAAATTGTTCCCGATCAGGATCGGCACGCGGTGAAAATCGCCGTCCGCCATGCGCTTCTGCATCTGGTCGGGAAGGATCGTCCCGTCGACGACACGCACGGAGCGGGCGGTAAAGGCGCCGGCCTTTTCGATGATCTCCTCGACCGATTTGGAACGCAGGCACTCCGCGGACTGATCGGTGCAGCCGAGCAGCTCGGCGAACTCCATCCCCTGCCTCTGCGCCACATCCAGGGGGGTCTGCGGCGCCGCAGAGACGCCGCTCTGCAGAATGACCTTGTGGAAAAGCCCTGCGGCACCGGGTGAGACCATGTTGAAGAGGATCGGGAGGCCCCCCGCCGACTCGCCGAACAGCGTCAAGTTGTCCGGATCGCCGCCGAACGCGCGGATGTTCCGCTGCACCCACCGCATGGCCGCTTGTTGATCGAGAAGCGCGTAGTTCGAGTAGGGGTGACCTTCGGAGTCCAGGGCGGGATGGGCGAAGAAGCCGAATACATTGAGCCGGTAGTTGATGCTGACGACGACGACGTTGCCATCGCTGACAAGTCTGCGACCGTCATGGTCATCCGCCCGCCCATTGATCAGACCGCCACCGTGGATCCAGATCATCACCGGCCGCAAGCCGTCCCGTGCGTCGGCCGGGGAAGCGAACACGTTCAGGTAGAGGCAATCCTCGGATCTGCTGGGCGTGGCGAAAACACCGAAGGTGTTGGTCTGGACGCAGCTGTCGCCGAAGTCCCCGGCATCGCGGACGGTCTCCCATTTTTCCGGCGGCTCCGGAGGCATCCACCGCAGAGGGCCGACCGGCGGCGCGGCATAAGGAATACCGAGAAAGGATACGACGCCTTCCTGTTCGTAGCCCTGGACCGGACCATCCTCGGTCGATACGACGTCCGGCTTCCCGGACTTCAGATCGGCAAACAGGTTCTCCGCGCCCGCCGTCGGCGAGACCGCAAAGGCGAGTATTACGGCCGCAAGAAGCGCCGCCCGTATATGCTGTTCCATTTTACCTCCCTAGAATTCGTCGCTTGGCAAATCACTATCACGAAGGGTTGACCACTGCTATCTGTCGGTTCCGGCCGCTCTGAAGCCAGGCGTGCAGGCCGCTAACCCGGGGATGCTGGTACACCGCCCCGCGCTAATTCCTCCCGCACGCCACGCAGCCAGTCGCCGCGTTTCAGGGTCTGCCCGGCCTCGATCCAGCGGTTCAACTGCTCGTCGCTGATGCCCGGTAGTACCGTGCTGGCATCCCGGGGCCGGTACTGGTCCCCGTCCAGGCGCAGGATATGCAGCTTGTGGCCATCGTAGCGCCAGATTTCCGCGATCCCCAGGCCGGCCATGATGGGCTGCTTGTCCAGCGAGGCGTGGCTGAGATCGACCTCGATCGCCAGTTCGGGGGCCGGATCGATGCCGAGATCGATCTCTTCCTTGCCGCGGATCAGTGCGGCATGGGTGAAGTAGAAACAGGCATCGGGTTCGAAACCGCGGGCCAGATCCCGCCGCCGGAAGGTGGTCGAACCAGCGCCTTCGAGGTCGATGTTCCGCGCCAGGGCCAGCATTTCCACCAGGGTGGCGATCAGGTGCTTGATGCGTTCGTGGCGCAGGGACAGGATCATGATTTCCAGCGCTCCCCGATCGTAGCTGAGCCGCGCGCCGCTGTCCTGCTGCTCGGCCAGCAGGCGCTCGTAGGTCTCCCAGCTCACGTTATGCAGAACGACCGTGCGGGCGACGGGTTCCGGAGGATGAATCACGGCGGCCATGGTATCGACCTCGAAGGATACGATGCTGGGCGTGCGTGCCTATGAATGGATTATAGTCGATCGCCGAATGTCGGCAGCGATCATCATGATCCGATGTCCTTTTCTGATAAGGATGAGATATCGGTCCGTGAGAAATCGTCCCCCTTGTAGAGCAAGGGTTCACCGGTTTCCTTCGCCAGCGCATAGGCGAAGCAGTCGCCGAAGTTGAGACCCGCCGGGTGGCGGCCTTTACCGAAATCGAGGTAGGCCCGTTCCGCCAACAGGCATTGTTCGGCCGTGAAGGGTACGATTGCCACCGCTGCCGCAGCCAGCCAGGCGTCCAGCTCTTCGCGAATAGCCAGATTCGCAGCGACGATCCTGCATTCCAGCAGACTAGCGGCGCTCAGCAAGCGGCGCGGTGCATCGGCAATCAGCCGCTGGAACCGGTCGGACTCGGGCTCGCCGCGCAGGATGGTGATGATGGCCGAGGTGTCGATGACCATCAGCAGGGTAATCCCTGCTCGTCGTAACCGATGATCGCCTCGTGGCTGCGATGGTCCTTGCCGCACTTGCGCGCGCTGCGGGCGGCGATCTCGCGCATTTTCTCCAGTCGTGCCTCCCGGCCCTGCGCTTCGCGCAGACGCTGCGACTTCTCGCGCAACGCTTGCACCACCACGGTGGACAGGTTTTCGTTGGTCAGGTCGGCGATTTCCCGAGCCAATCGGTCCGCTTCCGGATTGACGATATGCAGTGCCATGGCGAACTCCACAATAATGTACAGAATCACAAAAATTGTACATCTTTTCGACGAGCCGTGGAGCGATTCGCTTGACCCGGATCAACAGCCGCACGCGGCCGATCCTCTATACTTCGCCCATGGCAGCCAACCCGCACGCGAGTGAACCGGTCTTCCGCACCGTCGGTCTGACCAAGGTCTACGACATGGGCGAGGTCCAGGTGCACGCCCTGCGCGGCGTGGACATGGAACTGGCCGCCGGCGAGCTGGTGGTGCTGCTGGACGCCGGTCGCAACACGCGGATTCTGCACCGCCTGGCCCAGGCCGCCGATCATCCGGTGCTGCTGAGCTTTCCCGAGGGGCTTACCTCTGGACGATGCGGTGGATGGCACGGACCCAGCCCATCCTGACAATAGAGCGCTTTACGCGATGCACGAAGGCGAATTCTACAAGGCCTACTCACACCGGTCGGAAACCATTGAGGGAGAGGCGTCGGTCGAGATCTGGCACGGCTACCCGGTGCGGCGTGAGTTGGTGCCTCGGCAGATTCCCTGCAGAGTGCTCAGGGAGTTCGTTCGACGAGGTCGGTTAACGCAGGCCGAATACAAGAAACTCCTGGGAAGTGCGCGATGATTGCCGGGCGACGCGAAACGTTTGCCTTCGAAGCCCGCGCCCTGGCCGGTGGACCAAAGGATGGCGATGCCGCGGCACAGGCAACCTGGACCGCGTTGCGAATCTACGTGCAGAACCGAAACCTTTTCCGCAACGGTTCTCGTGACACGCATGAGCTATCCGACGACGTCAAGTGGCCGGCGGTTCATCTGGCACGCTGGCTGGTGCGATCCTGGGACGATGTGTTCCATACCGGAGCCTGGCCCTGGTCGGCGACCATGCGAAACGCTCGCGATGTCGCGGTGATGCTGGATGAAGAACTGCTGGAGAACTTCGACGCGCCGGACGATGTCATCGATCGTCGCGATCGGTTTGTTGCGTCGCACTCGCTACGATCCGCCGCTGCAGGTGGGGCCTTTCCGGATGTGTGGCTAAGCCGTGACGGGGGTGTAGCAAGCATCGCCTGGCATGACAGCATGGATGGCGAGATCTATTTCACCCTCTCGCATGGGGAAGCCGACGTCCCCGCCCCCGAGTTCGCATACGCCGCGCGGGATTTCGTGGCCTGGGTACACGAACTGCTTACGGAGAGGTGCCCGGAACAGGCCCGGGATGATATCGATCTTTTCGGTACATGGCTCGACCGGTTCACTGGTCCTGAGGGTGCAAGAGCGGCGCTTCTTGCTGAAACAGGCTTGGGTGATGGTCGCTGGGAACGCGTGGCGCGGCTCGCCGGGATGGAGGAGCCCGCGCTGGCGGAGTTTTTCGATCTGAGAGAATCGTGGTTTGCCAAGGGCACGCTCGCCGATGTCCGAGAATCACCCATCGCCGTGGCGTTCCGGTGCGCATCGCCCACGGTGACCGACCAGGAGCTTGTCTCCATCAGATCTGCAATCCGGCTTGCTGCAAGGAATACAGCCGGATTCGAAGCGCTGGAACATCTGT
>CAYMHN010000008.1:0-20128 GCA_964390235.1 uncultured Candidatus Competibacteraceae bacterium | reverse complement strand
CGTCGGCAAGGACACCACGACCACAGCTTAGATTGGTGCCCAGGGGCGGACTGCCCTGACTGAGCAGGATCAATGCTTTAGCCTTCGGTGGGACACTGAGAACTGTCGTAAGTTGCTTATGTTTTTGGCGCGAGTGTCCCACCTTGCCGGTTGCACGTACCAGGCAGAGGTAGATGGCTGATTGCGGGCCACCGGACCCGTATGACATCGGCCACTGCCCGGGCACAGAGTGTCGATCCTTGGTGGACCGCTGGCGACAATAGGCGTCCCGCATGTTGCCTCATTTGACCATGTTAGCCTTGTTCGGCAACTGCGGATCTCGGCAAAGGATGCCTCAGCGCTACGTTCCATCGATGACGCGGGCCAGCAGCGCCTCTCAGGCCGCCCGCCTTTACTGTGCTGACGTTTGCGGTCGCTTGCAGCCCAATTCGCGAGCCATTTGCGACAGCTACCAGCAGCCGGGACTTCTCATCTGCTGCGAACAATTCTCCGTTCGTGTGGGCCAACATCGGTCTAGCTTCGTTCAACGGATATGGTCTCCGGTGTTAGGCTCAAAGAGCGGCTCCGGCAGGCCGCTGACGTAGGTGGCGAGGCTGAACAGCGCACCCGACAGCGGCGCCTCCGCCAGCTGCTGATCGCTGAGATGCATGGTCGCGGAGGTGATGAACAAGGTCTGGAGGCCGTCGCCGCCGAATGCCACCGAGGTGGGCCGTGGCACGGGGAAGGGGATGCGCAAGACCTCAGCCCCGTCGGGATCGTGGCGGGTGATGCACCATCCGTCCCAGTGCGCCACCCACACGTGGCCTTGCGCATCGACGGTCATGCCGTCGGGAAAGCCGTCCCCTTCTTCGAAGACCGCGAACGCTCGCCGGTTGGCGACGCGCCCGGCCCCGGCGTCGAAGTCGTAGGCGTAGATCGTGCTCTTCTTGAAGTCGGTGAAGTACATCACCCGGTCGTCGGGGCTCCATCCGAGGCCATTGGACAAAACCATCCCCTCATCCATGACGCTGGCCTGGCCGGCATCGAGCCGGTACAACCGGCCGATCGGGCTTTCCCAGTCCCGCGCCATGGTTCCCGACCAGAAACGGCCACGGCGGTCGACCTTGCCGTCGTTGAAGTTGACGTCCTGGCCGGCAATCGGGTTGCACACAGGGGTGATCGACCGGGCCGCGGCATCGAGGGTGGCAAAGCCGTTTTCCATCGCCGCCACGAAGCCGCCGCCGCGGCACAAACCCATGGCGTAGATGGGTTCCGGTACCGGCAGGGCTTCGTTGACCCGGCTGCGCGGGTCGAAGCGGTTGATCGTCGGCTTGAAGATATCGAGCCAGTACAGCACGCCCTCCTCCGCCGACCACACCGGCCCCTCGCCGAGGATGGTCGGGATGTGCAGCACCACTTCGGGGGACGCAGTGGTCATGGCTTTTCTTCCTCCGGCCTGGTCTCAGCCGTGGCCAGCGGCGCGACGCGATGGTTGCGGCGCCAGGCGCTCAGCCGGTCGAACAGCGCCGAGACGCCGCCGGCGATGCCGTTGGGCCACAGCATGACGAACACCACCAGTGCTGCACCGATGCCCATGGCGCGATAATCGGGATAGTCCTTCAGGACCTCATCTGCGAGCATCAGCGCCGCCACCCCGAGGATCGGGCCCCAGGTGCGCCCCAATCCGCCTATGACCATCATTGCCAAGAGATATAACAGCAGCGACAGATACAGCGTATTGGCGCCCATGACCTTGTAGTAGCCGGCATAAACGCCACCGGCGAGGCCAGTGAAAAACGCTGAGGCAGCAAAAACCAGCATCTGGAACTTGAACCGGCTGATACCGCGGGACGCGGCATATTCGGGGTTGTCGCGCAGGGCCTGGAAGGCGGCGCCGAGCGGGCTGTGGATGAGGAAGATGGAGAACGCCGTGGCCAGCGCCAGGACGGCAAGGGCAAGATAATAGTCGCCCCATGCCATGTAGTGAAACCCCAGAAACTCGCGAAAGCCGAAGTCGCCGTACTTCGCCATGCCGCGCGTGCCGCCGGTGAAGTTCCGACACGTCACACCTTCCATGTAGAAGCAGGCGGTGTCGGTAATGATCAAGAGATACATGACCTGGGCGATGGCGAGCGTCAAAAGCGCTACGTAAGGCCCGCGCAGGCGCAGGCAGGCAAGCCCGATCAGCAGACTGAATACGACTGCGGCTATGCCGCCGAACGGCAGCGCCACCCACAGGTTCCACTCCAGATAGAGCCCCAGCATGGCGACGGCGTAGCCGCCGAAGGCAAACAGCGCCATCTGGGCCAGCGAAAAGATCCCGGCGACACCGAACACCAGGTTCCACTGGGTGACAACGGTCGCCCAGATGAACAGAAGCGTGAGCTGACCGATGAAATAGCGCCCGCTCATGAAGAACGGCAGCGCCACGGCGATCGCCAGCAGACCGGCACCGACCGCGAAATCGCGTTTGACCGCCGTCATAGCCGCGCCACCTTGGTGCGCCCGAACAGCCCATAGGGCCGCCAGATAAGGGTCATGATGACCAGGAGCAGCATCATCGGGAAGGCGAAGCGCACGCCGAGCGAGAACTGCACGAAGGCTTCGAAGATGCCGAGCATGAAGGCGGCGTAAAGGGCCCCCCTGACGTTTCCGAGCCCGGCAATGACGCAGATGATGAAGGCCTTGAGCATCGGGTCGTAGCCCATGGTGGGGGCGAGCGTGGTGATGGTGCTCAGCATGATGCCGGACGCCGCAGACAGCGCCCCGGCCAGGGCCAGAACCTGGGCATACACCAGGTCGACGGGGACGCCCATGAGCTGGGCCGCCTCGCGCTGCTGCGACACCGCCCGGATCGCCCGTCCCATCCGGGTGCGGGTCAGCACGGCGGCCAGCACCAGCATCAGCCCTACCGACACGAACACGATCACCAGGTTGTTGTAGGGGACATGCGTGGCGCCGATGAAGAACCCACCCTCGACGGTTAGCGGCTGGCGGATCGGGTAGGCGCCGAAGATTTTCTGAAGCGCGTTCTCCAGCACCGTGGCGATGCCGACGGTGGCGATGATGATATTGACCTCGAAGTTGCGGCTGCCGAGCATGTGGCGGACCACGCCGCCGTAGATGACGACGCCGAGCAGCGCCCCGAATGCGATCGAGGCGGCGATGGCGGCAATCGGCGGCAGGCCGGCGGCGGACATGGCGGCATAGGCGATATAACCGCCGAAGGTCAAAAACGCCCCCTGGGCCATGTTCAGCATGTTGAGCGCGCCCCAGATCAGCGACAAGCTGACGGTGCTGATGGCGTACATGGCGCCGAGGGTGAGGCCGCTCACCAGGATCTGGATTGCCGTGTTCACGCCGCATCACCCGCCCAGATAGGTAGCCATGAGGCCCTCATTGGCGGCAACCTCGTCAGGTGCGCCCTGCCACACCACGTTGCCGTCGTCGAGGAGATACACCCGCTCGGCGATGTCGAGCGAGCGGCTGACGTTCTCCTCCACGACAAGGATCGAGACCCCGTGCCGGCGCAGGCTGGCAATCACCTCATAGACCTGCTCGATGACCAGGGGGGCTAGCCCCAGCGAGGGCTCGTCGATCAGCAGAATGCGCCCGCCCGCCATCAGTCCGCGACCGATCGACAGCATGCGCCGCTCACCGCCCGACAGTGTGCTGGCGATCTGATCCTGGCGCTCCTGGAGGCGCGGCAGCAGGGCGAACACCTCTTCGAGCCGCGACTTCGCCTTGGCATAAGCGGCCGGCAGATAGGCCCCCATCAACAGGTTGTCGTATACCGACATGTCGGCGAACAGGAGGTCGCCCTGGGGGATGTGGATCACCCCGCGGGCCACGATCTGATGCGGCTTGTGGCCGACGAGCGAGCGGCCCTCGAGCACGATGTCTCCGGCCCACGGCCGCGTGAGCCCGGAGATGCAGCGCAGAAGCGTTGTCTTGCCGTGACCGTTAGGGCCCACCAGGGTCACCAGCGCGCCGTCGTGAACCTCCAGCGAAACCCCGCGCAGAACTTTCTGGCCGCCATACCCCGCCTCAAGATTGCGCACCTGAAGCAGCGCAGCCATCAGACGGCTCCCGCCGTTGCCGCATACTCGGCGATGCGCCGGCTCATGGCCTCGCCGAGATACACCCGCTTGACCGTCTCGTCGCGGGCCAACTCGGCCGGCGGCCCGACAAAGATGTTCTCGCCATGATGCATGATGATGACGCGGGTCGACAGCTGGACGAGAAACCGCATCACATGCTCGATGAGGATGATGGTGATGCCTTGTGCCGTCAGCCGCCGGACCAGCGCCATCATCACGTCGATCTCGTCGGGGTTGAGCCCGCCGACCGGCTCGTCCATCAGCAGCAGCTTGGGCCTGGTCACCAGCGCGCTGGCGATCATCAGGTGCTTGCGGTCGAGCACCGGCAGGTTGCGCGCCACGACGTCCAGAGTTCCCCTGAAGCCCACCAGTTCGAGCGCCGCTGCAGCCCTGTCCTCCATATCGCGACTGAACGTCAGCGGCGGCAGGCCCCGCGCGCTCGGCCCATAGGCGGCGGCCACCAGGACGTTCTGGTGTGCGCTGAGCGACTCAAAGGCGGCATTGGACTGGAACACCCGGCCAATGCCCAGATGGCATATGGAGTGCGCCGGCAACTGGTCAATGCGGCGGCCCTCGAAGTGAATCTCGCCCTCGTCGGGCGGGTTGAGCCCGGAGATCAGTTCGAACAGGGTCGTCTTGCCGGCTCCGTTCGGTCCACCGATGCCCAGCACCTCTCCCTTGTGGAGGTCAAAGGAGAGGCTCTTTACCGCTGCCATCGCGCCGAAGTACTTCGACACATTCCGGCACGACAGCAGCGGTGAAGACGGCCCGTTTGCCATCAAGCGCCAGACTTACGACTTGAACCAGGGCGGCATCTTGAACTTCGCCGTCTCGTAGGGCGGCGGGGCAATCAAGGCCGGCTCGGTCGTATAGTCCTGGATCTGCAGGTACTGGTGCGGCATGCCCAGGGACGGATCGTTGGTCGCATCGGGATAGGGGATCGCCGCCTGCTCGGGGATGAAGAAGTGGGTCGTTCCCATGACCCCGCGATACACCAGACGTCGCAGGCGTTCCGAAATCTTGCGGTTCTGCTCATAATCGCCCGGCGCGCCGGTGCCGCCAGCGAGGGCTGCCGCGACAGCATAGTAATGCGCGCTGTCATAGACCTGGGCGCCGATGAGCGGGCTCGAGTCGGGCCCGAAGCGCTCCTTGTAGCGATCGATGAAGGCCTGGCCGAACTCGTCCTGCAGGGCCGCAATCACCGTGGAATAGAGCACCCCGTTTGTCGCTTCCCTGCCGATCTCGCGGAAGGCGGCGAGCGACGGCCCGTACTGCATGTAGACCAGGCTGTTGGTCGGATTGGGGACGAACTGCAGGCTGAACTGCGCCAGATCCTGGGGAACCCAGTGGGTGACCGCAATCACCGCCGGGGGATCGTTGCGAATCTTCGCCAGCGTCGGTCCCCACTCGGAAATCGGCACCACCACCGTTTCATAGAGGCTGACCTCCCAGTCGTACTTCTCCGCATTGTCGCGGATGGCATTGGCGATGACGACGCTGTAGTTCTGCGAGCCGGTGACGATGGCGATCTTCTTGTTCGGCCGCTCCCACAAGTTCTGCTCGCCGAGCCCGTTCAGGAACGACAGCAAACCTTCACCGTACCAGTACTCGGCCGGATCGCCCATGAAGATGCCGTAATAACGCTCAGGGTCGTTGCCGACCGTGTCATGATGGACGATGTCGGTGTTGTGGTGAATGTAGATGATGCCGGCATCGGCGATGACGTCATACTCCTGCGTGACCGCCCCGGTGTTATAGCCGTTGACGATGGCGTGGACGTCGTGACGATCGATCAGCCGCTGCATGGCCGGGATGATGTTGTCGGCGCCCTGCTCCTTGGTGTCCTCGAACACCGGATGCAGCGGCCGGCCAAGAATTCCGCCCATGGCATTGATCTCGTCACAGGCCATCTCCAGGGCGCGCTTGAACTCGATGCCGTCCGCGGCCGCCCAGCCGGTCAACGGCACGCCGCCGCCGATGGGGATCGGCTCTCCGTCGGCCGGAACGCCCTCAATTGCCATGTCGAGCTGATGATGCCCGGCATGCACCGATTGGTTGATGGCCGCCAGCATGCCGCCTGAGGCTGCCAGTCCGCCCATCTGCAGGAACTTGCGCCGGCCGATTCCGCGGCCTTTGTCATTGTGATTGTTCGCCATAGCTTCCTCCCATGGTGTTGATGTTGCTTAGCGTGCAGACCCGCTCGAATCAGAATGGCGTCTTCTTGAGGAACCGCTCAAGCACGTTGCCGGTGATGCGCGAAACATTGTTGTCGTAGTTGTTGTGCGACAGGCTGCCGGCCCACGAGATCGAGCTGGTCGAGAACACGGCACCGCCGGCCGGCGTCTCATAGAACACCATATCGGCCCTGACGTAAGGATGCTCGCCACCGCACATGCCCGGTGCATTGATGAAAATTTCCTCGCACACCACCATGTAGACGGGCGAGTGGTTTTCCGACGAGGCGAGTACCAGGGCATTGGGCGGGGTGCCGAGCAGCCGGTCGGCACGGTCGAGCTCGAGCCCGGCAGCGCCGCCGCCGATGAGGCCGAAATCGCCGATGATGTCGTCGTCAACACCGTCGAAAATGAACGCGGCGCGCGGATCGCGGCTTTCAGGCGTGCGCCGGAAATAGGAGCACACGTCGAAGCCCTGGGCGGAGAACCCGGTGCCGGCCATCATCTGCGGCGGCCGGCCCTGGCGGCGCCATAGGCCGCCGTGCTCGCCCGTGAAGCTGTGGTAGTACTCGCCGGGCTCTGCAGCCCAGGCGCGAATGCCGCCTTCGGCGCGGCGCACCTCGAGCACGCCCGGCAGCGAATTGTGGAAGGCGATGCGCCAGTACCAGGCATTGGCGCCCATGTACATCAGCCGGCCACCGGCCTTCTTGAAGGTGTCGAGCGCGTCCCACATTTCCTTCGACCAATATTCATGATGGGTCGAGGTCATGAAAACGCGGTATGGCGCAAGGCTGGCATATCCTTCGTAGTGGAGGTCCTCGTCGGTGATGCAGTCGTAGCTGTAGCCCTTCTCCTCGAGCCAGTCGAGAATATGGCTGTCGGCATTCATCTGCCACAGCGAGGAGCCCTTGCCGCCGAGCCATGACTGGTATTTCGGCCGCATGGTGAGGATCGGCCGCAGCCTTGAGGAGTAGCACACACCGCTGCCGTCGGAGTGGGTGTCGTAGCACGATGCGCCGTATTCGCGATGCTCGTGTAGATAGACGTCAGTAGGCTGCATCACCACCACCTGGTCGGTCAGATGCTCGGCCAGCGACGCATCCGTCATCATGTGCTCATTGGCGTAGGCCATATAGCTGGCGGTGGGCAACACGAACACCAGAGGCGAGTTGGCCTTGCCGCGTTCCGGGCGGATGACGAAGGGGATGAAGTCCTCGTCATGGGCGGTGGCGATATGGGCCGCATACAGTCCGCTTTTGAGCCCTTGGGGAACGGTGAACTCGAAATCGATCTCCCAGCCGGCATCGTAGAGGTCGTCGTCGTGGAAATGGATGGCGCCATAGTGCTCCGGCCTGTGCCGCCAGGACATCTCTTCTCCGGTCCAGTTATGGCCCTTCATGGCCCGCACCGGCAGGTTGACGGTTTCACCGTTGAGCCGATTGGAGGTGGTGTCGACGATCGTTTCGCCGCTGATCTCCTTGGAGAAGTCCCATACGGCGAGCACCGAGCTGGCTAGGGCATCGGGCACCAGATCGCCTTTGATCTGCTCCATCTCGATGCGGCTCAAGGCCCGCCGGGCGAGACGCGGTCGGTCGATCTTACCGTTGTAGTGATGGCTCCCCACCACCCGGCCGTTGCCGACGCCGGCGGGCGTGGCGGCGAACAGCAAGGGTGCGCCGGACTGGCGCGGCGCCGTCGCGGCGCGCTTGGAAACCTCGGCGGCACTGTCCACTTTGGCATGGGTCACCAGCGGCTGCTGAACCACGCGGACCTCCTTGGTCTCAGCGTCGAAGGAGGCGGCCACGAAGTACCATTCGCGCGCCAGCATCGGCTTGCCGGTCGATATGGTCTCAGATCCGCCCGCTCCGTCGCCGAGAGTGAGGCACAAGGCACCGGCCTCGTCTAGACCGAGGATGAAGCCGCCGCCGGAGCCCTGATCCCACAGCGAAACCAGCGTCTGGCGCCCCTTGCTCGGCGTCGTCGGCCAGGCGAAGGCCTGAACCGTGAAGCTCTCCAGTGCGTCGAAGTTCGCATTAGCCGGTACGATGGCATGGGAGCCGGAATAGATCCTCTGGGCGCGCGCCGATATGGTGCCGGCGAACGGTGCCTCGACTTCGCGCTCCTTGTATCCCGGCCCTTGCGGATTGATGTCGCCGTGGATGATCCGAACCAGTCGCGCCCGATATGACGGCTGGCCCTCGCAGCTGACCAGAAACTTGATCGTCTCGCCCGGACAGACGCCGATCTTGTCGCTGTAGCCCATGATCGTCTTCATCACCCTGCCTCCCGTTTCCGGCGCCTGCCGCCCGCTCGAACGCTCGCGGTCAATCCTTCAGTTCCTTACCGGTATAGTGCTTCCACCGCTGTTTGAAGACGTGCCATTCGGCCTCATCAAGGGAATGGAAGACCTGGTTGGTCATCTGGATCGGCTCGCCACGATTGCCGGTGAGCTGGCCCAGGACCCATTCCTCAAACGGCTTGCGGCACACCAGAACATACTTGCCGGCCATCGGCGCCCCGCGGAACAAATTCAGGACACGCTGCAGCCGCGGGCTGTGGTTGCCAGTCGGGTTGCGCCGGAATTCAGCGACGACCTCCTTGTCCTCTGGCTGGATGCGATAGGTATGCGACATTGTGCCTGCCTCCCGATAGCGCCTCTGAAGGATCTCACGTCCATGGCACTCGATGTGCCCTACGTTGTAGCGCGCCTCGCTTGCGGCCTGCTTGACACATCAGGAAACAAATTTGACAAGCCGCGCCTCCCGGCGCGACGCCGACCTTTCGGTCAACGCCGATCATCCTCTGCAAGCGAGCCTTATCCGCCCAGCTTGTCAAGTGCCTATCCCCAGTGAGTGGACGTCGACAGGCCCTCCGGCCCGGATTTGGTTCGATCGAGCGGCCGGTCCGAAGGTCATTGCGACGATATAATCCGCTTGGCTGAGTGGCGTCGATCAGATAACCAAGAAGCCATCAGCGGACCAGCAGAACACAAAGCGTCCCTCAGGAGGAACAACAATGAGCCACAAGCCACACCACGGATCCATCTCCCGCCGCGCCCTGCTGGGCTCCGGCGGTATCGCGGCCGCAGCGTCTCTGACGGTCGCAATTCCACAGGCTCAAAGCGCCGAACCGGTGGTGATCGGTACCGCCGCGGCGCTGACCGGGTGGGGCGCGGCCGACGGCATCGACTTCAAGCAGGGTGCGGAGATGGCCGTTGAGGATATCAACGCATTCGGCGGCATCTGCAGCCGGCCGGTGGTTCACGTCGCAGAAGACGCCAAGGAAATGGGCCCGCAAAACAATATTGCGGCGACCAGGGCTCTCATCGACCGCCATAACGTCCACGCCATCTGCAATGGTTATCTGGTCGGCACCGGTCCCGAGTACGACATGATCGCCGATGCCGATGTCATCCACATCAACACCAACACCTACGAAACAACGGCAGCGATCGTGCGCAATGATCCGGAGCGCTACTACGGGATCTTCAGCGACACCACCGAGATCTGGTACGGCACCGGCTTGCTGATCTATCTCAAGGACTTGATGGAGAGCGGAAAATTCACGCCCACCAACAACAAGGTGGCGCTCATTACCAGCAACAATCCCTACAGCATTCTGATCGCTCAAACCATCAGGGACCATGCAGCGGAATACGGTTGGGACGTCAGCCTCTATGAAGAGGTGGTGCAGCCGATCGCCGAGTGGGGGCCGACACTGGCGAAAATCCGTGCCGACCCTCCGGGCCTGATCGCCAACACGCACTTCTTTCCCCAGGACATCGCCCAGTTCGCGCTGCAGTTTGCGCAGAACCCAACGCCGTCGCTGGTCTATATGCAGTACGGCCCGTCGGTGCCGGAGTTCATCGAACTGGCGAAAGAGACCGCCAACGGCATCCTGTGGGCCACGGTGATCGGCACGTTGCCAGACGATTTCGGGCTGGACTTCGAGCAGCGCTACAAGGAGCGCTATGGCGCCGATGCCGGTTTCCGCAACGCCGGACAGACCTACGACGCCGTCATGATCTACGGCCGAGCGGCCGCGATTGCCGGCGGAGTCGATGAGCCCAAGAAGATCGCCCAGATCATCAAGCACGAGCTGATCCATCGCGGCGTCTGTGGTTCGTGGCGGTTCAATACCGATGACCAGTGCGCCCGGCCGTTCCCCGGCCACACCGACGATCCCTCCCTCGGACTGGCGCACCACTTCTACCAGATCCAGGACGGACAGCAGGTCATGGTGGCGCCGGCGCCCTATATCCAGGGCGAGTTCAAGGTCCCTGACTGGATCAAGTAGAGGGTCTCTTTCCAATGCCGCCGAGCCAGGGCGACGTCCTGCTCGCTTGCCGCACCGTCACCAAGCGCTACGGCGCCTTGGTGGCGGTGAACAACCTGTCGTTCGAGCTCAAGCGCGGCGAGGTCTTGGGCATCGGCGGCCCCAACGGAGCGGGCAAGACCACACTGTTCGATCTGGTCTCCGGGTTCGAGCCGGCCGACGCGGGCGAGGTCATCTTCGAAAATCGGTCAATTGCAGGGTTGCGGCCGCATGCCATTTGTCACCGCGGCCTCGCCCGGACGTTCCAACTGAATGCCGCCTTCGGTACCCTGTCGGTTTACGACAACGTGTATGCGGCAGCCCACTATGGGCAGTCGCATGCCATTCTGTCGAGCCTCAGACGTGATCCGCAAGCGGAACGCTGGGCCGACGAACAGATCGCCTTCACCGGCTTGAACGACAGGCGCAACGATCGGGCAGGCAATCTGTCGGTGCTGGACAAGAAACGACTGATGATCGCCGCGGCGCTGGCCACCCGCCCGCAATGCCTGCTCATGGATGAGCCGGTGGGCGGCCTCACGCCGCGTGAGATCGACGAAATCCTCGCCCTGGTGCAGAGCATCCGGCAGCGGGGCATTTCCGTCATCCTGATCGAACACGTGATGCGCTTTCTGGTGACCCTGTCGGACCGGGTGATGATCATGCACCACGGCGAACGGCTGTTTCTCGGGCCACCGGGGGACATGGCCAAGGACGCACAGGTGGCCGAGGTCTATCTCGGCCGCAAGGCAAGCGCGCGACTGCGCGAGTACCTAGAAAAGGTCGGGGTCGACAGATGAGTGAGCCGCTGCTGAAAGTGGATGGTGTGGAGGCCGGCTATGGTGGCAGCCAGGTGCTGAGACAGGTTTGTCTCGAGGTTCCGGCTGCAGCGGTTGTGGCGATCCTGGGCCCCAACGGTCACGGAAAAACCACGCTCCTGCGTGCCATCTCGGGGTTGATCCCGATCACCTCCGGTGAGATCCGCTTCGGGGGGCAGCGCATCGACGGTTGGCGGGCCGATCAGATCGTCGCTGCGGGACTGATCCATATTCCCCAAGGCGATCTCATCTTTCCTGAGATGACGGTGCGCGACAACCTGCTGCTCGGTGCCTATCTGCCGGACGCCAACCGGCAGAAACGGACCCAGCTTGAGCACATCTTCTCGATCTTCCCGCGCCTCGCCGAGCGCCTCGACCAGACCGCCAACACGCTCAGCGGAGGCGAGCGGCGGATGCTTGCCCTCGGCCGTGGCCTGATGAGCCGGGCCAAGCTGCTGATGGTTGACGAACCCTCGCTTGGCCTGGCACCGCTGATCACCGAGAGCATTTACGAGATTCTGGCGCTCCTCAAGGAGGAGGGCTACGCCATCCTCCTGGTCGAAGAAAGCCCGGAGCGTCTGGCCGAGCTCGCCGATCACGTCCATCTCATCGATCATGGCGAGGTGGTGTGGCAGGGCTCGGCGGCCGACCTCATGTCCGACAACCAGATGCTGTCCACCTATCTCGGGGCCTGAGGGATGGATGCCGCACTTCTCCAAACGATCTATTCCGGGCTCGTATTGGGGTCGATGTATGCCCTCATGGCTGTCGGACTGACGCTGATCTGGGGGTCGCTGCGGGTTCTGAACCTGGCGCATGGCGCTTTGATGATGATCGGCGCCTATGCCTCGTGGGTGGTCGCCGAGTGGCTGTACCTGCCGCCGGTCCTCGGGCTGCCGCTGTCGTTCGTGGCGCTGGCTCTCATTGGTTGTGTGCTCTACCGGCTGCTGCTCGGGCCGCTGATGTGCCAGCCGGAAGGCGAAACCAACGCCTTTATCGCCACCGCCGGGCTGGCCCTGGCCTTGGAAAGCCTCGCGCTGATCGTATTCGGCCCGCGCAACAAGGCCCAGCCGTTTGCGCTCGAAGGCACGTTTCAGCTCGCCAACGTGTCGATTTCCTACCAGCACCTTTTGATATTGGCTGTTGCCGCCGTCACCCTGTTCCTGCTCGACGCGTTTCTGCGCTACGGCCGGGCGGGCCTTGCCATCCGCGCCACCGCCCAGCAGCCCGATGCCGCCCAGCTGATGGGCATTCGCCGCGATACGGTGTTCCTGCTGGTTCTCGGGCTGTCGAGCGGACTGGCGGCGATCAGCGGGGTGCTGCTGAGTTCGATCTACTTCATCGCGCCCACCTTCGGGTTCCATCCCATGCTGAAGGCTTTCATCGTGTGTATCTTCGGCGGTTTGGGAAATATCCGGGGAACCCTTTACGCCGCCTTCATCATCGGCATGACCGAAGCGCTGGTGTCGCTGTTCCTGGGCGTGCGCTATGCGCTGCCGGTGATGTTCGGGCTGGTCATCGTGGTGCTGATCTTCCGTCCCCATGGCCTGTTCGGCAAGCGCGAAGTGGTGCGCCTATGACCGCCGATGTGCACCGTCTTGCGGCGTGGTGGCCATGGCTGTTCGTGGTCATGTTTGCCGCGGTGCCGCTGTTCACCGCCAACCGCTATCTTTTGGAACTGATGATCCTGTTCTTCGTGTGGTCGGCCGTGGTGACGCACTGGAACCTGGTGCTGGGCCATGCGGGGATATTCTCGCTGGTGCAGCTAGCGATCTTCAATCTCGGCGGCTACTTCACGGCGGTGGTGGGGACCCATCTGGGCATCGGACCGCTGTACACGCTGATCCCGGCGGCGCTGTTCTGCGCACTGGCCGGGCTCTTGGTCGGGCTGCCGTGCTTGCGCCTGCGCGGCGCTTACGTGGCGCTGCTGACGCTTGCCGCCCATTCGGTGGTCTACCTCCTCATCCTCGCCGACACCAGCGGGTTTACCGGCGGGGGCTATGGCCTCTACGGGTTCGGCGATTACGGATTCCGCCGTCTGTTCGGGGGCTTTGGCGAGCTGATCGCGCACTATTACGTGGCCCTGGGGCTGCTGATCATCTGCGCCGTCGCCGCCCTGGCCATCATCAACAGTCCGCTCGGGCTGGCATTCCGGGCGCTCAGGGATTCGGAAGGCTATGCCGAGGCCCGCGGCATCAGCCGCTATCGCTATCAGCTGCTGGTCTTCACCATCACCTCTTTCTTCATCGGCATGACCGGCTCGTTCTACGGTGCCCACCTGAAGCTGGTCGATCCCACCGCGTTCGATTTCGGCACCTTGATGCTGCTGCTGGCGATGATCGTGGTCGGGGGCAAGGGAAGCAAATGGGGACCGATCCTGGGGTGTGCCGCGTTGATCCTGCTGAACGAGTCATTCCGTGACGCACCGCAATGGCGTGCTTTTGCCGTCGGCACGACGATGATGGCGGTGCTGCTGCTGTGGCCGCAGGGCGTTGCTGCCGCGTTGGAGCGGATGTTCGCCTGGGGCCAGGGGAGGCTCCCTGCCTTGCAACGGTCACTGGCACATTGGCGACTGCGATAAATTGACAGTGGTGCCTGATACGGGCCGGGGTGGCGAGAAAAGCATTTTCGCCATGAATGAATGCATGGCAAGTTGTGAGACTGACCTGGGCCCAGTGCGGGATACGGCAGTTCGAACCGTTCCGACCATCCCGCCGGCGCTTGGACACGCTGACAAACGCATCCGTCCTGTCCCGAGTTGTTTGAGTCAGGTGACCGACCGTGACTGAAATGTTCGAAAACATCATTGGAACAATCGATGACCCGGACCTAGCCGAGCGGCTGCACCAGTTGCGCCACATGGGAAAGATCGAGTCGATCATCCTGTCCCGCCAGGACGTCGCTCGGCATCGTCTGCGTGCCGTCAGCGATGCCGGCAACGAGTTCTTGATCGCCCTGCCGCGCAACCAACGCCTGAGTAACGGGGCAGTGCTCCTCATCAACGATGATCGTGCCGTCATCGTGCGCCTGCAGGAAGAGCGATGGCTCACCCTAGAGCCGCTTGACGTTTCGGCAGCACTCGAACTCGGTTACCAGGCAGGCAACATGCATTGGCGCGTTCGGTTCGCAGGGAATCATCTGAAGGTCGCGGTGGAATCCGAGGAAGAGACGTACCTCGTTCGACTGAGACCGCTTATCGAAACGGGGCGCATCCGGCAGGTCGATCAATGATGGCCACACGTCAAAAGTAGGTGCCCCCCGGCAATTCCTTCCCAAGGACGGCACCGAGGATCGTTTGGCGTGCAAGTAACAGGGCCCGCTCCAGCCCGCTCCGCATTGCTCCACCATCCTTGGCGGCAATCCGGACGAAGAAACCTAGGTCGTCCCGCAAGGCCGAAGCCCCGCTATAGAGATCGGGATTCGAACCAAAGGCTCTGGAAAGCTCAGCGAAGGTCTTGGCCAGCCCTGTCATGGCTGAGGGCGCCACCGCCAGGACCCAGCCATGGGCATACACCCCACCACTGATTCCAGGCGGCCCGTCAATGGCTGTGCTGCCGTCGACACTGATCCGATCGGCAGCGATCAATCTGCCGCTCTCACAGTGTACCTCGACCGCGCTGTCGAGCCAGGCGAAGGACCGTTCACCACCCGTCGGATCGTGGCTCACGAAGCCGTCGCTCAGGACGACCGCGGCACCCTGGCTTAGCCGAACGTTCACTCTCTGGCGCAGACGCGAGTCCGGGAAAAGCACGAGGGGATGGGGCCTGTACTCGAAATAGCTCATGCCGTCGAGCCCGATGGCCGCTTGCACGTCGGCGTACCTATTTCCCCGCATGGAATGCACAACGGTTGCCCCCTGCGTGGTAACACACGCCCGGGCCCCCTCCCGCAAGCGGATCTGATGGCGCAGCTTTTCACCTTCGAAGATACCACCGGAGACCGACTGGATGATGACGGTGGCCATGCGGACAGGAGAGTCCCCGACGTCGAGGGCTGTGGTCACAGCGTATGGATAAGACACACGCCGATACTGCAGGCGGGTTTGGCTGGGCGAAGCCACGAACTGCAGATCAAGCTGAGGCGTCTCCGAGGCATCAACAGCCGCCGTGATCACCTACAGCGTCTCCCGAAACAGCACATGATAGGCGATAGCGTCGACCACGTCACCAACCCCTTCGCCCGTTCGGCAGTTCGTCGTCACGATCTTGCGCCCCCGCCGGACCTCGCGGGCCTCTACAAGCATTCGATCCAGATCAACCCCGACATAAGGAGCAAGATCAACCTTGTTGATGACCAGGAGGTCGCACTGGACGACTCCGGGGCCACGCTTGCGCGGAATGTCGCCGCCGCCTGCGACATCGATGACGAACATCCACCAATCGACGAGATCGAGGGAGAACGTCGAGGCAAGATTGTCGCCGCCGCTTTCGATCAAGATGAGCTCGACTCCTGGGAACCTGCGCTCGAGCGCCGAAGCCGCCTCGATGTTGAGGGTGGGATCCTCCCTGATGACAGTGTGAGGACAAGCGCCGGCCTCGACGGCGGCAACGCGCGCCGGGTCGATCAACTCGCTGCGCTTAAGCCGCTCGGCGTCCTCCGCAGTGACGAGATCGTTGGTAATCACCGCAAGCTCGATGCCGCGCTCCCGCAGTAGCGGGATCATCTGTTCGATCAAGGCGGTCTTGCCCGAGCCGACGGGGCCGCCGATGCCCACCCGGGCGGCGGGCGGACCGTGCAGGGCTGCGGAGGCGCTCATCGCAGCAGATATTTCTGGCTCAGCGGTACCCGGGTGGCAGGCTCACAGGTCAACAGCCTGCCGTCGGCAAACACTTCGAAGGTCTGTGGATCGACCTCGATGTTGGGCAGTGCATCGTTGTGCAGCATGTCGCGCTTCGAGATGCCGCGAATATTGCGGATAGGCAACATCGCTTTCTCCGCCCCGAGACGGCGGGGCAGGTCCGCCTCCATCGCCAGCTTCGACACGAAGGTGACGCCGAGGTGTCGACGGGCCGAACCCAGGGCGCCCCACATGGGCCGCTGTATCATCGGTTCGCAGCCGATATGGCTCGCATTGGCATCGCCCATGACCGACCACACGATCGTGCCGCCCTTGATCACCTGCCAGGGTTTCACACCGAATGAGGTCCGAGGCCATAGCACGATATCGGCGAGCTTGCCGGCCTCGAGCGAGCCGACATGGTTCTCGATGCCCACGGCGCGCGCCGGATTGATGGTGTACTTGGCGACGTAGCGCTTCACCCGCTCGTTGTCCGCCCGGGCGGTTCGCTCCTCAGGAAGCCGGCCTATCCGCTCCTTCATGAGGCTCGCAAGCTGCCAGCATTTGGCGATGTTTTCGGCCAGGCGGCCCATCCCTTGGGAATCCGTCGCAAAGATCGAGATCGCCCCCATGTCGTGCAGGAAGTCCTCTGCCGCCATGGTCTGCGGCCTTACGCGGCATTCAGCGAACGCCACGTCCTCGGGCAGATGATAGCTCAGCATGTGAGCCAACATCGTCATCGGCAAACCCTCGTTGAGGCAATAGGAGGCGAACGGATTGGTCGGGTTGGTAGAGGAGGGGATGACGTTCTGAAAGCTGTTCACTTTCAGAATGTCGGGAGAGTGTCCGCCGCCGGCCCCTTCCACATGATACATGTGCGCCGTGCGGCCGCCGATCTCCTCGAGCGTGTCTTCGCAGAAGCCGAACTCGTTAATTGTGTCGGTGTGAATGTGCACGGCGAAATCGTTGCGATCGGCGGCAACCAGCGAGCCGTTCAGAACGGCGGGCGAAGCCCCGAAATCTTCGTGGATCTTGACGCCCAGCGCGCCCCCAGCAACCGACTCTTCGACCGCGCCGGGATCTGAGCACCCGCGGCCTAGAAAGCCAAAATTCAGGCAGTATTCGTCGGCGGCCCGGATGAGCTGGCCGAGAGTGTTCGGGCCGGAGCAGCTCACATCGAAGCTGGGGCCCACGCTCATGCCGAGCATCGTGGTTATTCCGCCGGCCAGCGCATGGTCGCACTGCTGCGGCGCGAGGAAATGCGCGTGTGCTTCGACTGCACCGGGCGTGACGATATGGAAGTCGCCGTGGACCACCGTCGTGTTGGGGCCGGTCACCATACCGGGCGAGACGCCGTCCATGATGTCGGGATTACCGGCCTTGCCAACGCCGGCGATACGTCCGTCCCGCACTCCGATATCGGCTTTGATGATCCCCAGCAGCGGGTCGATGATGGTTGAGTTCTGCACCACCAGATCGAGAGCCCCGCTGGCATAGGTGCCATCATGGCGGAAGCCCTCGCCGTCGCGCATCACCCGGCCGGCGCCGGTCGTCAGCTCATCGCCATAGACCGTATGGTCATGCTCTATTTCCACCACGAGCTCGGTATCTCCGAGCCGCACGAGGTCGCCCTTGGTCGGTCCGTAGATACGGGCATAGTGAGCGCGCGATATCCGGGCCAACTTGGGTTCCTTATTCGGTGAGATACCCGCGCTCGCGCGCGCGTTCGAACGCCCGGCGCTGCGTCTCCGCTGAACCCACCGGTCCTTCGGTCAGACCGGCGAAGCCGCGCACCCGCCCTTCGCCGCCCATCTTGACCAGGAACACGATCTTCTTCATCCCTGGCTCGAACCGCGTCCCGACACCGGAGGGCCGGTCGAGGCGCATGCCGAATGCCTTCCTGCGGTCGAACTTGAGCGCCCGGTTGACCTCGAAGAAATGCGCATGACTGCGCACCTGGATGTCGCGGTCGCCGGTGTTGATGACCTCGATCTCCACCTGCGTCCGTCCGGCATTGAGCTCGATCTCTTCATCCGGCGTTATGATCTCGCCCGGCACCGCATGCGCCTCAGGTGCCTCCTTGCCAGGCGCGATGGGATCGAAAATGGCGATCATTTTCGTGCCCTGCGGGAAGCTCCCCTCGACCGAGATAACGGTCACCATTTCAGCCACGCCGGGAAGCACATCGTCCCCGGTCAGAAGATTGCCGCCGAGATCGACAATTTCCTCGTAGGCCATGCCGGACCGGGCGGCGAGAAGCATCTCGTCGGCAATAAGGGCTACGGCCTCGGGATGGCTGAGCTTGATGCCGCGCGCTCGATTGCGGCGGGCGAACTCTGCCGCGGAGAAAAGAGTCAGGCGCTCAATCTCGGTGGGCGTCAGGTTCATTGTGCTGGCGCATTCCGGTCCCAACATTCCCGTCAGTTGGCGAAAAGACGAACCGGCAAACTGATGTGGCGCAGCATAGCGATCTCGCAAAGGGGTGTAAAGCTGTGAAGGTCGCCGAGGGATGGAACGGGACCCGCCAGGATCTCGATGGTGACGGTGCGCGCTGCAGTGATCGCCTCCTGAGCGTTTACATGGCCCACCAGGCCGAGCCGAACTGCCCCCATGGCCAGCCCCGAGGCCAGGGAGTAGGCTGACACCGCCTGCGCCTCGAAGGAAGGAAGCCCGACGCCCCGCCAGACCAGTCCCTGCACCACCGGCAGGTGACCGAACGCGCCGCCGCCTCTGATCCGTTCATGATATGCGAGCGCGCCTGCCGTGCCGAGCCTGGCATGAAACCCCAGCAGCGCTCCGCCTGCTCGGCAAGAGCCCTCGCGCTGGGGTGCGCCGAGCGACCAGCCGTCGGTCAGGAGGTCGATATCGGCAAGTGCGCCGTAATCGTCGCCGATCCGGTGTGCTTCGGCCATGATCGGCCGGTCGAAGGTCGCCCAGCGATGGCGCAACTGTCCTTCGATGAAGACGGCGAGATCGCGCCGGTCGATGCGGCCCTCCGCCGACAAACCTTCGAGCCCCCAGGAAAATGCAAACCCTCCTCCCGGAAACTGCCCATCGGCATGCTGGAGGCCAAGCAGCAGGGCGGCGGCGTCAGTCATGGCAGGTTCCTCGGTCAACCACATGTCGTCGATCGTTGTACGTTTGTAAACGAGGAAAGACATCGTCTCGCGGAAGACGAGTTGGACGTCGGGACCCGAGTATGGCCTGCTGGCTGCTGGACATTGACCGCAAAGCTCATCGATCGGGAGCGCCGGGTCACCTACCGACGCCGGCGGGCAGATAATGTATCGCTGCAGCAATTGCAGAAGGTTCCTTCAGCCAGGACCATCGCGCGCCAGATAAACATGGCGCGTGATCACTTGAGCAAGGCTGACAGCGTTACGGTCGCTGTCCTCGAGGCCGGTGTCCCCGCATCGGGCGAGGCGCGCCAGCTCGTTGAGCGGTTCCACACGATGATCCGGCAAAAGGACGAGGCCGACCTGCACTCCTGGATCTCCGATGCCAGCGCAAGCCTCATTGCCTCATTCGCCAAGAGAATCGACAAAGACGTCGCTGCTGTGCGAGCGGCAATTGCCACCTCTTGGTCGAACGGCCAGACAGAAGGGCAGATTACCAGACTGAAGCAGGTCAAGCGGCAGATGTATGGGCGAGGCAAGATCGACCTGCTTCAGGCCCGCCTCATCGGTGCTGCCTGAACCCCGCTCGATCATCATCGAAAGTGCGTCAGAGCCAACATTGCACGCCGATCCACAGTGATGGAATTATTGGGTACGTGGTCAAGTCGGGACAGTGCTGGAACCCCTCGACGAAGCGCATGTGCTCGTCGAGTTCGCTGACGACCAGGGGCGGGGTTTTATGCCGTCGTCCCTTGTCCGCGCGCGGGGCTCCTCCCCCTGCACTACGTGCCGCAAGCAGCCTAAAAAATCCCCTCATCCCTCATCACGCTACGGCAGCGCCAGGGGGGTC
>CAYMHN010000007.1:0-20289 GCA_964390235.1 uncultured Candidatus Competibacteraceae bacterium | reverse complement strand
GGATACCCGTGGAACGGGTGGCCGAATCAGCGTGGAATCAGTGGCCGAATGGGCGTGGAATACGCACACATCAGCCACCCGGGCGTTGGGATGGCATTTTCATGCGTACCCCTGCACGGACTATTTGCTGTATCTGTTCGGTTTCGCGCAGCCCAGGTAATCTTCATGCGTTCGCCCTGGTTATGGACTGGGCTGTGTATCATTCGGGGTCGCGGAACCATTGTTATCAATATGGATGCCTAGCCATACTACCAAGGTTTGAGCCAGGCATAGGGAAGAGGTCAGGGAGCGGAACGACCGCACTTCGGCATCATGAATTTCCAAGCATACCTTGGCGTAGGGTGCAATCGGGCTGAGCAGACTGTCGGTAATCGTGACCATTGGAATGTGCCTGGCAGCCGTTAATTGCACGACCTCGGCGGTTTCGGGTGCATAGGGATGAAAACTGATGGCGAGCAGCACATCCTCCGCGTCTATCGCCTGGGTCTGCTCCAGCAACATTCCACCGCTGCCGTCCAGTAATCGAGCGCTACGCCCGATGCGGCTGAACGCGTAGGCTAAATAAGCCGCTACGGGGAAGGAACGTCTCAAGCCAATGATATGGATGTGCCGGCCTCGGGCCAATTGCTGGACAGCGTCTTCCAGGGATTTTGCCGATACCGCTGTCTGAAGATATTCCATGGACAGAATATTGGCCGAGGCGAACTCCCTTAACACATCGATCGCCGTGGGTTGCCCTGTGATGCCTTGCTGTTCCCGGAACGAGCGGATGCGCTCATTGTAGCTTGGTAAATTTTCGGTGAGTCGTGCCTGGAAGATCCGCTGCATCTCGCTAAAACCGGAAAAGCCGAAGAACTTGGCAAAACGAATCAAAGCTGAAGGTTGAACCTCGGCACGCTCCGCGATCACGGATACGGTTTGCAGCGCCATGTCATTGGGGTTGTCCAGCGCGAAACGGGCAATCTGCCGCAAACGCTTGCTCAGATCGGCGTGACGGGCTGCTATCGCGGCTTGAAGGGCGTTCAGATCAACAGGTGGGGACGATAGCATGGTAAGCAGTTGCATAGTGGTTGGTACAGAATAATCATATCAAAGCGTAGGAAGAAAATAGAGTAATGGTTCTATATATAGAACAATAATTCTATATTCGTGTAAATTTAGAATGGTAACCACCTACTTGTCGAGACCTGGATACCGGGTCTCCAAAAAAGGGGCGGGCCAACGACTTTCGTCGTTGGCCCGCGGATACAGCGACTAGATGGGTTTATTCAACAGGCTTGATGACAACGCTGTAATTGTCAAACCCATCATTTGCCCACACGGCCCCTGGCGCGCTGGCCCCACCCAGCACGATCTCGCCGGCCGGGAACGTCATCCTGTAGACATTACGCGCCCGATTGTTAGCGGCAACCGTCAGCTCGGGGACCGGGGTCCAGCCCTGCAGCCAGTCGGGCAGCGCGCTGGCCCAGACATCGAACAGGACATAGACATCCACCTCCCGGTTGACGGTAAAGCGCAGGAAGTTCTCCTGTACCGCATCCTTGTCGGCCCGCGCCGTGCGGATGAACGGCAGTCCCGCCAACTCATCCGGAATCGTCCGCCACTTGAAGCCGACGTCGATGAACACCCGGCCGCCCGCTCGCAGTGCGTCGGTCTCGTAGGCTTTGCCGCTCAGCGCGGTTACACCGCTGATCTCCAGCGGAGGCAGCTCCACATCCGGCGGCGGCTCCGACTCATCGATCTGCAGCAGATAGGCCACCAGGACATCCTTTTCCGCCTCGGTCAACGGGCCGACGTGGTCGGGATTGTCCAGCACGTCGCGCAGCGTCGCCGCGGAACCGTCGTGCTGATAGGGGGCGGTAGCCCAGACACCGAGCAGGGTCGGCACATCGAAGCCGATTCCTTCAAGCGGCTCTCCAATGCCCAGACCCGAGTGGAGCTGGATGGTACCCACATCCCAGCGCTGTCCGTCGGAGAAGATCTCCCCGGCGTGGCACGATCCGCAGCCACGGGCGGTGAACACCTGCCTGCCGGCCAGACCCTCGGCGGTCAGCGTGCCGTCCGGATTGCGGTAGGGGCTGGGCGGGATCCGGTCGAGCGAGGTGACGAAGGCCGCCAGCGCATCCAGTTCGGGACTCAGCCCGGCCTTGGGTGTACCCAGCGGATCTTCCGTGGCCGCGAACTGGGCATCCGTCAGGAAGCCCGAACCACCGGCGAAGTGACGGATATCGTTCTCGAAGTCCTGGATCTCGTCAAAGTTGGCCGTCCAGTGCACCAGTCCATGGCCCATGCCAGCCCGTCCGAGCAGACTGATGGTGTTGCGGAAACCTTCCCCGACCTGGGTGAAATCCCAGACCTGGCCGTCACTATCGCCATCCAGGTGACAGGCGGAACAGCTGATGTAGTTGTCGCGGCTCATGCGTAGATCAGCAGAGTTGTAGAAGATCTGCTTGCCCAGCAGCACCTCGGGAGTCAGCCGTTCCTCGGCGACCGTTGCTACCTCGGCCAACAGCGGTGCGTCATTGCTCACCGCGTCGATCACATCCTGGACGTCGAATACCGAGACCGAGCGCGACATGAAGTTGTGGACGAACAGGGTCGAGGCATCGTCGCTCAACACCATCCCCTGCGGGGCCAGACCGGTGTTCAACCCGCCCAGCGTACTGCCGCTGTAGGTGTCGAACATTTCCACCCGGTTGGAACCCTGGGCGGATACGAAGTACATGTCGACGGTCGGGCTGAAGACCAGGGCCTGGGGCATGCTGCGATCATTGATATCGATGCGCGCCGCCAGGTCTTCCTGGTTGTCGAGCAGATCGATCCACGAGACGATCGCCCGTACCATGGTCTCGAAGTTCAGCATCTGACCATCGCGGAACAGGCCGCGGTCGATGTTGTCCTTCTTCGACGGTACCAGCGCCAGACGGCCATCCGGACTAATGGTGAGGCTGGTGATGTAGTTCGGCACGCCGCGACCACTGGCTTCGGTATCCGGACCCGGATCGAAGGCGAGTTCGAACGTATCTACCAGGCTGAACGTCTGAGCATCGACTTCACGTACCCGGCCCACTTCATCCGTGGAAACGAACTGGGTCACCAGGATCCGTTGGCCATCACCGGAAATCGCGATACCGCGTGGCTTGTGGCCGATTTCCAGCGCATCCTCCAGCTCGCCGTTCGCATCCAGACGGATCAGCTCGCCGGTCCCTTGCAGGGTGACGTAAGCCTTGCCGTCGGCACCGAAGGCGATGCCATAGGGCTGCGAGGCACGGCGCAGGGCATGCGTATCGAGCAGCTCACCGCTGACCGGATCCAGCACGCTGATGGTGGCATTGTCCTGGTTGACCACCCAGAGATCGCCATTGGGCGCCACTGCGAGGGTACGCGGATGGTTGCCCACGGGCACTTCCCAGAGAACCTCGAGGGTCAGACCGTCGATCGCGGTGACCGTGTCGTTGTCGGCGTTGACCGCATAGGCGACGCCATCGCTGTAGGCGATGGTGGCGGAATGCACCGCGGGCTGTGCCGTCAGCGGATGGTGAACGATCTGGTTCAACACGCAGTTGGCATTGCCGACGCTGTTGGATACGTTCAGGGTCACCGTGTAACGGCCGGGCTCGGCATAGACATGGCTCGGCTCCGCCGAGTCTGAAGTCCCGCCATCGCCGAAGTTCCAGGCATAGATCAGATTGCCTCCGCTAGCAGCGGCCGCGAATTCGGCCACGGCATCCACCTCGACCGGTCCCGGTCCGACGATCTGACAGCTCGGTTGCGTGTCCGGATCGCCGGGGCCGGAGCCGCCATCGGGAACCACCACCACGGTATACATGCTGCTGGAACCCGATGGCGCGCTGTTACCACCCAGACTCACCGAACCGGCACTGAACGCCTTGGCGTAGACATGTCGCAGGAGACTGCCCGAGTCCGTCGTATTGACGGTCTCGCCGGTGGCGGTCCAACTGCCATCGTTCAGCCATCCCGGCAAGGGAGAGATCCGATTGCTGTCGAACAGCACGTAGATGATCGCATCCTCGCTCAGCGAGAAATTCACCGAGTTCGGCGCGGTGCCCTGCTTATCGTCGTTGCGGGTCAGGACATAGGTCTGGCCTTCGAACGCGGCCGGATAGGGCGTGGCGACAAACACCTGGGGACTGCTGCCACTGGGACGGTCGGTATACAGCGGTACCCCTTCGGTGAACAGACCGGTCTGGCCGGCCGAACCGTCGGCATAGGTGACACCCTCGACCAGCTCGGACAGGGGAACCACCACCACACCGTACATGCTGGTATTGCTCGAACCTCCGAAGTTGCCGCCCAGACTCACCGGGCCGGCGCTGAAGTTCTTGGCATATACCGTGCGGATCGTAGGCGCACCCTGGAAGTTGTCATCCGTGTTGACGGTTTCACTCGTGGCCGTCCAGCTGCCATCGCCCAGCCATGGCGGCAGAACGGGGATACGGGCACTGTCGAACAGCACATAGACGGTCGCGGTCTCGCTCAGCGAGAAATTCACCGTATTCGCCGCGGTGCCCTGCTTGTCGTCGTTGCGGGTCAGGATATAGGTCTGACCTTCGAATACCGCCGGGTAAGGCGTGCGATATGCAAAAGTACGATCCACATAGATCAAGGCACCGTCAGTGAATTGACCCGTCAGGCCGCTCGAACCGTCGGCATAGGTGACGTTCTCGACCAGTGCCTCGCCAGGCCCGGGATCGGGCTCGCCGGCGGTGGTGAAGGTGCTGGTGAAGGTACCGCCACTGTTGCCCACGTGGTCGCGGATACCGGTGACGACGACCTCATAGGTCGTACCGGGCAGCAGCGGCTGATCCGGCGAGAAGTTCACCAGATGGTGCTGCTTGCTGTACTTGCCGGACAGGGCCGGACCGCCTCCCACCGGACGCAGGAAGAAGCTAGCGCTATGCACCGACTTCAGATCGACGATCTCCGACATCGACACGCCGACGCGCGAGGTCAACGCCTGACCGCTCGCCCCGTCAGCCGGATGCACCCACTCCACCTCCGGACCGATCGTATCCGGCGCGGCCTGATGCGGCACCAGGGTCGAACCGCGACCATGATCATCGCCGACGAACACGATATTGCCCATCGCGACCGCGAAGTCCTCGTCATCGCCGGGGAAACCCGACGCCGCCTGGCCGACCGCGGTCAAGGTGGGTTCGATCTGGAACTTGGCCATCCGGTTGGAAAACCCGGAGAACACATAACCGGACTGGATACTGGCGTAGCCACCGTTCTCGAAGTTGCCCGTACCGGGCAGCGGACCGGCCGAGTCACCGATATCCGTGGCGATGCTCAGCACCCCGTCGTGCGTGATGTTGTAGGCGCGCAATTGCACCAGCCCCCCATCACCGCCGGAGGTGTACACCCGGCCACCGGCGAGCATGGCGCTGTAGCCCCTGCGCCCGAGGCCATGGTTGTAGATGTTGAGCACCTGCGGATCGGTCGGGTCGCTGATGTCCAGCGTGGTCATGCGGTGACCGTTGCTCTGCGAGCCGGCGATGAACAGCAGGTTGCCGAGCGCCTGCACGATGCCGACATTGTAGCCGCCCAACTCGTTGGTCAGCATCCGCCTCACCAGCACCGGATTGCTCGGATCGCTGGCATCGACCACGTACAGACCGCTGTTCTGACCCGCCACAAAGACGTAGGGCGCCTGCCAGAACGTCCACCAGTCGCCGGTGTAATCGCCCTGGTTGATGCCGGGCAGATCCAGATAGCTCAGCAGCTGGATGTCCGCCGGGTCGGTCAGATCCCAGAACTGGATCCCGACGATCCCCTGCGCGACCATGTAGTCGCCCGGATAGCTGCTGCTGAGTCCGAAACCGTGGACTTCACGCAGTCCATGAGTGCGGCTGTCGTCGTACCGATGGACCAGCTGCGGATCGCGCGGGTCGGACACGTCCCAGAACTCGATACCGCCGTTGTTGGCCTGGCCACCGCCGTCCCGGGAGGTCAACACCAGCATGTAGCCGTTGACCATGTCCACGTTGCCGTGGCTTTCCAGTCCGTCCGGGCTGGGGATGATGCTGACAAACTGAAACAGCTCGCTCTCGTCGTAGCTCAGATTACCCAACCCGGGACCATGGGTTGAAGGTTCACCGGCCGTGGTGAAGGTGCTGGTGAAGGTACCGCCACTGTTGCCCACGTGGTCGCGGATACCGGTGACGACGACCTCATAGGTCGTACCGGGCAGCAGCGGCTGATCCGGCGAGAAGTTCACCAGATGGTGCTGCTTGCTGTACTTGCCGGACAGGGCCGGACCGCCTCCCACCGGACGCAGGAAGAAGCTAGCGCTATGCACCGACTTCAGATCGACGATCTCCGACATCGACACGCCGACGCGCGAGGTCAACGCCTGACCGCTCGCCCCGTCAGCCGGATGCACCCACTCCACCTCCGGACCGATCGTATCCGGCGCGGCCTGATGCGGCACCAGGGTCGAACCGCGACCATGATCATCGCCGACGAACACGATATTGCCCATCGCGACCGCGAAGTCCTCGTCATCGCCGGGGAAACCCGACGCCGCCTGGCCGACCGCGGTCAAGGTGGGTTCGATCTGGAACTTGGCCATCCGGTTGGAAAACCCGGAGAACACATAACCGGACTGGATACTGGCGTAGCCACCGTTCTCGAAGTTGCCCGTACCGGGCAGCGGACCGGCCGAGTCACCGATATCCGTGGCGATGCTCAGCACCCCGTCGTGCGTGATGTTGTAGGCGCGCAATTGCACCAGCCCCCCATCACCGCCGGAGGTGTACACCCGGCCACCGGCGAGCATGGCGCTGTAGCCCCTGCGCCCGAGGCCATGGTTGTAGATGTTGAGCACCTGCGGATCGGTCGGGTCGCTGATGTCCAGCGTGGTCATGCGGTGACCGTTGCTCTGCGAGCCGGCGATGAACAGCAGGTTGCCGAGCGCCTGCACGATGCCGACATTGTAGCCGCCCAACTCGTTGGTCAGCATCCGCCTCACCAGCACCGGATTGCTCGGATCGCTGGCATCGACCACGTACAGACCGCTGTTCTGACCCGCCACAAAGACGTAGGGCGCCTGCCAGAACGTCCACCAGTCGCCGGTGTAATCGCCCTGGTTGATGCCGGGCAGATCCAGATAGCTCAGCAGCTGGATGTCCGCCGGGTCGGTCAGATCCCAGAACTGGATCCCGACGATCCCCTGCGCGACCATGTAGTCGCCCGGATAGCTGCTGCTGAGTCCGAAACCGTGGACTTCACGCAGTCCATGAGTGCGGCTGTCGTCGTACCGATGGACCAGCTGCGGATCGCGCGGGTCGGACACGTCCCAGAACTCGATACCGCCGTTGTTGGCCTGGCCACCGCCGTCCCGGGAGGTCAACACCAGCATGTAGCCGTTGACCATGTCCACGTTGCCGTGGCTTTCCAGTCCGTCCGGGCTGGGGATGATGCTGACAAACTGAAACAGCTCGCTCTCGTCGTAGCTCAGATTACCCAACCCGGGGCCGTCGTTCGGGCTGATATGAGTCTGAGCCTGTGCAACCAGGCTCATCGCTGCACATATCAGCGCAATGAATGCGCGTCTCAACGTGGACATGGCTCCTCCCAACTGTTTGATTTATGGGGTTTATGAAAGACATAAACACGATATAAAATACGTCTTGTTCTTGACATGTCTTCTCCTCATCCTCTCGCTATCATTCAGATTTCAGACAAAAACCACCCTTGACAGGGATTGCTCCCTGCCTGACATCGATTCTTATTTTTGCGGAACGCTTTCTAGGACAGCTTCAATTACTGGCTGGCGGTAATTCCCCCATCGACATACAGGATCTGGCCGGTCACGAAATCCGATGCCGGAGCACAGAACAGCAAAGTCGGGCCAACGATATCCTTGGGGTCGGCGATGCGTCCCAGCGGAATACGCTCCAGTAGTTGCTGCCGAAACTCCGGATTTTCCATGACATGGCGAATCATTTCGGTAAACACGAAGGTTGGTGCGATACCGTTGACCGTAATGCCATGCGGAGCGAGTTCCATGGCATGCTGCTTGATCAGCATGACCAGACCACCCTTGGTCGAACAGTAGGCTGAATAGCCACGATGGCGCAGCCCCAGTTGCGCGCGTACCGATAACAGATGCACGTGCTTACCGCCACGGCCCTGCTCGACCTGCAGTCGGGCCACAGCCTGGGCCAGAAACATGGCGGCTCTCAGATTGACTTGATAGACTTCGTCATAGGCCTCCTCGGTGACTTCCAGTAAGGGTTCTTCACGCTGAATGCCCGCGCAGTTGACCAGGAAATCGATACCATCGAACCGGCGGGCGACTTGAGAGACGGTATCGCGGATGGAAGCTACGGACTTGACATCGCAGGCGAGTCCGACCGCTGGATAGCCGGCCTCGCACAACTGCCCGGCGAGGGTCTCGGCTTGATCGGCGCTGCGCCCGGCAATCGCGACCCGGGCGCCGCGTTGCGCCAGACCCCAGGCGATAGCCTCGCCGAGTCCGCCATAGCCCCCGGGCACGAAGGCCACTCTGCCCTGCAGGTCGAACAGACCGGCAAGCTCAGTATTGAAATCAATTCGCGGAGTGATGTGTTCGGTCATCGCGCTTCCTCAATCCAGATGCAGGCCGCCGTTGATATCGATGATCTCGCCGGTGATGAAGCCCGCCAGCGGCGAAATCAGAAACCGCACCACATGAGCGACCTCTTCCGGCTCACAAAAGCGTCCGACGGGAATTGTCGCCAGCAACTGCCGACGCTGCTCTTCGTCAAGCTGTTCGGTCACCATCGGAGTCTTGATATAGGCAGGTGCGATGCCGTTGACCGTCACCCTATCGGCGGCCGCCTCGCGGGCCAGGGAGAAGGTCAGCGCGGCCAGCCCCCCCTTGGACGCCGTATAGGCGGTGCCTGCGGTCAATCCACCGGTTTTCATGGCCAGTGAACAGATATTGATGATCCTGCCCCAACCATTCCGGCGCATCCCTGGCAGCCATTCGCGGGCCAGGTAGAAAGCCCCGTCCAGATTCACCGCCAGCAGGCGGCGCCATTCCTCGGGCGTGGTTTCGGCGGCCTTGTGGTTCGACAGGATACCGGCGTTGTTGATCAGCACGTCCACCGGGCCGTACCGGTCGCGGATGGCGGCGCAGTGCTCGCGGACCTGTTCGGCATCGGCCACATCCAGCACCAGGGGTATGGCGGTCGGGCCCAGTTCTGCCACCAGCCCTTGCAGGCGTTCACGGTGCACATCGGCCAGTACCACCTGCAGCCCCTCGGCCAGCAACATGCGGGTAATCGCCTCGCCGGTGACACCGGCGGCACCGGTTACCATGGCCAACTCGGAGACGGGTTTCGTCATTCGATGAATCCTCAGGCCGCCATTCCCTCGGCCAGGTGGCCGAGGTAATGTTGTACCGATTCCAGATCCAGCAACTCGGCAAAGCTCGCTGCATGGATCAACCGACCGCGTTGCACGAAGATGAAGCGCTCACAGATTTCGCGGGCGATATCCAGGTGAAATCGTTCATTCGGATGCATGCAAACGAATACGAGGCGCTGTTCCCGCCGCAGCTTGCGGAAAAAATCAAGCATGAAGCCGATATAGCCATCCTGGGTGCTGAACTGCGGTTCATCGAACAAATGAACTACCGGGTAGTCGCTGTTGGCTGGCTGCAGCAGCATACTGGGCAGCAGGCGCTTGAAGTGGCGCACCTGGTAGGATTGATGATAGTGAATTGCCAAACGATCGCGCTGGCGATACTTGATTCGATGGATATCCCGACCCAGGATACGGACGCTGCCGGCGGTTGGACTGTTGGAGCCGGTGATCAGCTCGAACAGCGTGGTCTTGCCGGAACCGTTGGGGCCCATGACCCCGATAATGGCGGGTTTTTCCACCATGAAATCGGCTTCCAGACGAAAAGTTTCGCGACGACGCTGCAGCCGCCCTTGGGTGTAAATCTTGCGCAGCTGATCGACTTGCAGTAACGGTGTAGTCATGTGCTATATCCCGAGCAGGCGAGTGCGTTCAGTGTCGTTGGCCAAGAGTTCTTGGGCGGTTCCCTCGTGGATGATGCGTCCCTGATCCATGATGTAGACTCGATCGCTCACTGCCAGCGCATTGAGGGCATGCTGCTCTACCAGCAGAACCGAAATACCCTCTTCCTTGAGACGAGCGATGGTGCGCATGACGTCTTGTACCACCTTCGGTGCTAAACCCTGGGATGGTTCATCGAACAACACCAGCCCGGGTGCGCCGAGCAGGGCACGGGAAATAGCCACCATTTGCATCTCACCGCCGGAAAGATTCTCGCAATCACGCTCCATCAGGTATTCCAGGGCAGTGAAGATTTCGAACATCTCCTTCAGCTGCCAAGGGCGGAAGGGAGTCGTCTTGCGGGCTATGGCGAGATTTCGGGCCACACTCAAGGTTGGAAAGATCCGCCGATCATCCGGCACCCAACCCAGGCCCAGGCGGGCGATCTCATGCGTAGACTTGCGGGTGATGTTCACCCCCTCGAAGTAGATGCCGCCCTTGCGGGCCGGAGTCAATCCCAGGATCGAACGCAGCGTCGTGGTCTTGCCAGCACCATTCGCACCCAGCAAGCTGACCACCTCGCCGGCGCCGACACTCAGCGATGGGCCGAACAGCACCTGGGTTTCACCGTAGGAGGTTTCGACCTGCTCGACCACCAGCCTCACACCAGTTCTCCCAGGGTTGCGGAAGCGCGCACCCATTCATTGGCACGCAGTTCATCCGGCGTACCTTGCGCGATTACCTGCCCCCAATGGATGACCGAGATGCGATCGGCCAGTGCGAACAGAAACCGCATGTCGTGCTCGATGACCACGATGGTGTAATGGCGTTTCAGTTCCGCGATCAGCTCCGCCAGACGGGCAGTCGCTCCGGTACCCAATCCGGAGGTGGGCTCATCCAGGAACAGCAACCGCGGTTCGCTGGCCAGAGCCACGCCGATTTCCAGGGCTCGCCGATCACCATAGGGAAGCGCAGTGGTCTCGGCCCATTCCTTGCCCGCCAGTCCCACCTTCTTGAGCACCTCGGCAGCCTTGTCGATGGCACTGCTGTCACCGCCAACCCAGCGGTGCATATTGAAGCCGTGCTCTCGCAGCTCCGGCAATGCAATCAGTACGTTCTCCAGCGGCGAGTAGTCATCGAACAGATTGATGATCTGGAACGATCGAGCAATACCCTTGCGGGCGATCACCCGCGGTGGCAAGCCAGTGATGTCTTCGCCATGGAACACCACTTGCCCACGATCCGGCCGATAGCGGCCGGTCAGAACATTGAAGCAGGTGGTCTTGCCCGCACCATTCGGCCCCATGATGCCGCTGAGCTGACCTTGCTCGAAGGCCAGGTTGATGTCCTCCAGTACCACCTGGTCACCGAAACGCTTGTGGAGCCGTCGAGCTTCGAACAAGGCCATGGCACTCACTTCCGCAGCAGCAGGGAAAACAGGCTGAATGCCGGTTGCGCTGCGCCTTGGGCACCGCTCTTGGAGCGGCGCCGCAGACGGCGCACCAGGCCCTGCCACAGACCGGCGACCCCTTCCGGCTTGAACAACACGATCAGCATGAACATCAGCCCATACCAGAGCAGCCAGGTTTCCGTCAGCGAGCCCAGCACATCGCGGGCCAGGAAGAACAGAGCAGCACCGATCACCGGCCCCCAGAAGCTGACGAAACCGCCACCGATCAGGACCATCATCACCACAAAGCCCGAGGCATGCAGACTCATCACATCCGGGAAAGCACTCTGCTGGGCCATTGCCAGCAGACCGCCTGCCAGTCCGGCGATCGATGCCGAAAGGGTAAAGACCAGCCATTTGTACAACCAGACGTTATAGCCTATGAATCCCGCCCGCATTTCATTCTGCTTAATCGCCTGAATCACTTTGCCGAATGGAGAATGGATCAACCGCCAAAGTCCCAGCACGACCAGCACGAACACCATCAGTACAAAGTAATACAGTGCCGTGTTGCTGCGTAGAGAGATTTCGACCAGACCCAGATCGAGCCCCGGTCGGGGGATGTTCAGCATGCCATCGTCACCACCGGTAACGGAGTGCCATTTGCTCGCGACAAACCAGAATATCTGACCGAATGCGATCGTCATCAGCGCGAAATAAATGCCACGCCGATGGGCGACAAAACTGGCAACCAAAGCTCCTCCGAGTGTCGCGGCCAGTATCGCGCAGACCAAACCCAGCCAGAGGTTTTCGGTCAGATGGAACTGCGCAATGCCGAATGCATAAGCGCCGATACCGAAGTATGCTCCATGGCCGAAAGAAGGCAGGCCTGAGTATCCCAGCAACAGATTGAAGCCGAGCGCGAAGATCATCCAGATGACGATTTCAACGCCAAGGTACTGATACAGTCCAATCTGCTGTACCCAGAGCGGCAGGGTGGCGAGGATGATGAAGGTCAGCATCATCGATCGGGTGAGCCAGCGTCCGGATCTGCGGGATATCGATGACATGATCAGGCCTCCAAGGCGCTTTTTTTGCCGAACAGCCCGCGGGATCGGAATGTGACTACCGCAATCAGCAGCAGATACATGCTGAGCAACGACCATTCAGAGGCATAGGCGCCAGTTATCGCCACCACCATTCCGACCATGAGACCGGCGATGACCGCTCCCCAAAAGCTGCCGACGCCACCTAGCACGATGATCAGGAAGGCCGGTATCACGGCATCCACTCCGACGTGGGGTCGCAGCCCCCAAATTGGCACCATGATGATGCCCGCCAGCGCCGCCAGCGCCGCCCCCAAGCCGAACACGTAGAGACGCAATCGGGTCAGGTTGATACCCAGCGCACGCACCATCTCGCTATCGTGGGCTCCAGCCTTGATGATCGCGCCATACGGTGTTTTCTCGAGAAACAGCCATACCATCAGAATGGCTGCGAGTCCGAAACCGGCAGCATAGAAACGGTAGGTAGAGTAGATCAGCCCCTCGAACAGAAAGGCTCCGGTAATGGCCTGGGGCACCGGAAGCCACTGCTCGGCCGAGCCCCAGACCAGGCGGATGCACTCCTCCAGCACCATGGCGGCCCCAAAGGTCAACAGCAAACCGTACAAGGGGTCCTTGCCATAGGTGCGCCGCATGCACACTTCCAGGCCCATACCGACGATGGCCACGACAGCGGGCGCCAAGGCCAGGGCCAGCACGTAACGCATACCCAGAGGCAGGCCCATATACCACTGGCCCAGCGTTCCCAATACCGACACATCCGGGTTGATGATGGCCAGGGCCATATAGGCGCCCAGCGCAAACAGGGAGCCATGCGCCAGATTGATCAGCTCCATGACGCCGACGATCAGCGTGAAGCCGAGGGCGATCAGCGCAAATAGCAAGCCCAGGCTTAGCCCGTTGATCAGATGGGGCAATAAATGAATGAAGATTTCCATGGTGCCTTCTGTGCTGAACCAAACCGCCGTACCGTGTCGCTGGATCAGGTCTCGTACGTTGGCGTGTCTTCGTAGGATTCCAGACTGGCGTTCGCATCGGCCTGATCGTCCACCACATCCTCGGGGGTTGTGTAACTCACGATCTTGAACATGTCGTCCGGATCCTCGGTGCCGACATTCGCGGTCGCCATGTATATGGTCTGCTGCAGCTGGTGCGTATTAGGATTCATGTGGGACGGATAGTGCTGCAAGCACTCTTCAGCGGAGGCTCGGTATTGTTCCAGACGTTTGATCACGCGGATATTGTTGGTTGTGCCTTCCTCCTCGACCGCCGTGAGCAAGGCTCGGGTCGAAAAATAGCCGTTGTAGAACACATTGCCCGGCACCCGCATGTAGGTATCCGGATAAGCGGCCTGGTAGCGCTGGACAAACTCCGCAACCCCCGGTAGATCGAGCTTCCAGTACCAGGTCGTGCCGAATACTCCGAACAGATTGTCCAGCGGCAATCCGTACACGTCCGGCCAGTCCTGCTGGTTGTTGATCCAGGCCATCGACTGTCCCAGGCCTAGCTGCGCGACCTGTTGGCGCATGGCCAGCTGATCGTCACCACCGACAGCGGCGGCAACGACGTCCGGCCCGGCCTGCTGCACCCGGAGCAGGATCGCGCTGAAGTCACGGGTATCCTGAGGTACCATAATTTCGCCGATGACAGTGGCCCCGTACTGCTCGCAAAGCCGGCGAGTTGCGGCCGAGGTGTCATGGCCCCATACGTAGTCGTTGGTCAGCAACAGCCACCGGTTCCCGTATGCCTCGATCGCGTTCTGCACGGCGGCCTTGGCGAAGTTGTTGCCATTGCCGTCCCAGACGAACTTGACCCGGCGAGCATCACGGCCGGATTCGCTTGGTGAACTGGAATTGGTGTTGAGATAAATGCAGCCGTATTTTTGCGCCACCTGACCGACGGCATTAGCCACCCCGGAGCTGACCGCGCCGATCAGGAACGAGACCTCATCACGCGTGATCAAGCGCTCGGCCACCCGCGAACCGGTCGCCGGTATGGTTTCCGTATCCAGATGGATCCATTCGATCTTGCGCCCCAACACCCCGCCTTTCTCATTGAATTCATTGATTGCCATCAGCATGCCGCGGCGATCCAAGGCGCCCGAGTTGGCATATTGCCCCGAGGCATCCGAGGTGATTCCGATCTTGATGGGTTTGTCGCTGTTCGCTGCATAAACGCGATTGTGCCGCCAGGGACCGTAGAAGGCGGCGCCAGCACCGAGCAGCCCCAGACTTTTGATGACACTGCGGCGAGTGATCTTGGACATCTTTATCTCCTCCGAATCAACTTGTTTTGCGGCTATGACCGCCTTCGAATGGCCTTCAATCGATGATGGCCGTACGGTTCAGTTTCGCCTGTGCCCTGATCAGGTCACCGACGAAACCCTCCTCGAATCCGAGATTCATTCCTTCAACCAGAGCATGGTGCACCGCATTGCCCAGGTTGTTGGTAAGCTGTGCGTCAGTGGCCATGCGGGTGTAATAACGCAAATCCTTGGCGGCATTGGCCAGGCTGAATTGCAGACCGGAAAAGTCTTTTTCTTCCAGGGCCTTTTTTACGATCATCTGGAAGATGCCGCTGTTGACACCACCAGCGGATATCACCTGATAGAACTTGTGCAGATCCACGCCGGTGGCCGCACCGGCACACAAGGCTTCGGCGATCAACGCCGCCTGCCCCATGGCCAGGAAGTTGTTGAGCAGCTTGGTCTTGATGCCGGTACCGACATCGCCGACATGGAAAATATTCTCGCAGAAGCATTCCAGCACGGGCTGGATGGCGGCGAACGTCTCCTCGGACGCCCCCACCATGGTGTTCAGGCGACCGGCTTCGGCCTCGACTGGGGTGCGGGCCAGCGGCGCATCGGCGAAAGCCGCGCTGCGTGCTGCCAGATCCTGGCTTATCCGGTAGGTCATCTGGGGTTCGCTGGTCGAGCTGTCGACGACGATCAACCCCGGACGAGCCGCTTCCAGCACTCCGTCCTCGCCGTATACGATGGACTCGACCTGGGGAGAGCCGGTGACACAGATGAAGAGCATTTCGCTCGCCTCGGCAATGGCTCTCGGACTCGCCGCTTCAGTAGCACCACGGGACAGCAGGTCTTCCAGCGGGCTGCGGTTGCGGTGCGCCATGGTGGTCACGGTATAGCCCTTCTCCAGCAGGTTCTTGGCCATGCCATGCCCCATCAGACCGATCCCGATGAAGCCGATGCTCAGATTAGCCATGTTACTCCTCGCTCGTAATTTGATTTGGTGTATCGTCTCTGCTTATCCGGCGCGGCGCGCTGGCAAGTAGGGTTTTCGCCGTTGCAGGTGTTGCGAGTTTATTAAATCATCGAGGTGGCCGATATCGGCACGCTGACGCCAAAGAGCGATGGTGTTCGCATAATGATCCGCGACAGCGGCCACAACGGCAGCCGCATCGATTTCACCCGACAGCCAGGCCCGGGCGGGTTCGCTCCACAGCGAGCGGCCAATGACAAAACCCTTGCACAGCGGCTGCCCGGCGGCGGCGCGAAATCCTTGAGCGAGTTGCTGCAGCGAGGCATTCTGGCCAAGTAGCAACACGCCGCGGCAATAGGGATCGTGTTCCTCGACGACCGCTTGTAAATGCGCCCAGGTGGCGGATTCTGGCGGTGGCAGTTTCCACCAATCGGGTTTTATGCCGAGTTGATAGAAACGCGTCAAGGTGCGGGGTAATGTCGAGCTATCCTGCGAGCTATCGGCCGACGGGATGATCTCCAACATCAGCTCGTGGCCGGTTGCAACACAAGCCTGATAGAGTTGCCATACGCGCTGCTCTTGCTGCCCCCGCAGGGTCGACTCATCATCCGGGTGATAAAACAACAAGCACTTGACCACCTGCTCGGCGGGCCAGCGGCGCAACTGCAGGCCGATGTCCATGTCCGATTCGAATCGCAAGGGTCTGGAACCGGGTAGTTCCACCGGGCGACCGATCCACAACCCTTTGCCGGTCAGCTCGTTCAGCACGGTTGCGCCGAACCGTTCATCGACCAGTATGCCCATTCCGGTCTCGATCCCGGCCTGCTGTCCACCACGTCGGGCAGCCAGGGCCAGAAGACACTTGAGTTCGGAAATGCGTCCGGGATCGGCGTTACACTCTGCCGCCAGGGTTTCGAATTGACTGCGATGATCGAAAGCGAGCACCATGATTTCAGGCCAGTCGCGGCGGCGTGTTGTAACGCGATGCAGATAGTCCAGGCGAGCATCCCGGTCGGGCCTGGGCACTGACTCGGCACGGGATAGATAATCGTCCAACTCCACCCGGGTCGGCATGGCCGGCGTGCAACCGTGACGGGACACCACCAGCGCGCCACAGGCATTGGCATAGCGCAAGGATTGTTCCCAGGATTCGTCATTCAACCAGCCGCGCAATAGGCCAGCCATAAAGGCGTCGCCAGCACCAACCACGTTGAGCACTTCGACTTGCACCCCGGGTACGGTAATACCCTCATCCAGACTGATCGGAATCGGACCGGTAAACACGCTGGCACCCAGCGCTCCACGCTTGCATACGATGACCGCCTGGCTCAATTCGCGCAGCCGACGCAGCGCGACCAGCGTGTCAGCATTGCCACCGGCGATGTGGATTTCTTCCTCGGTACCGACGATGAGATCGCACAACGGCACGATGGATTGCAAATGGGCACTGACCGCGGCCGAAGAGACGAAACGTTGCTCGCCTGCACCATGACTGGTCAGACCCCACAATACCGGGCGATAGTCGATGTCAACGACCACCTTGACTCCGGCGGCGCGCGCATAGTCGATGGCGAGGCGGCTGACCTTGTCTACCTGAGGTGTGGAAAAGTGTGTACCAGTGATCAGCAAAGCCTTGGCGGAGCCGATGAACTCGGGATCGATATCCTCGACCTGGAGGTTCATATCGGCGCAGTTTTCGCGGTAAAAGATCAACGGAAATGTATCGCGATCCTTGATCCCCAGGATGGCTAGCGCGGTCAGGCGCTGCGGATCGGTCACGACATGACCGACTTCCACCCCCTCCTGCACCAGAGTTTCGAGCACGCAGCGCCCCATGGCTTCGTCGCCGACCCGGGTCAACATGGCAACCCGCAAACCCTGCCGGGCACATCCGGTGGCGATATTCAGCGAGGAGCCGCCGACGTATTTGGCGAAGCTCTGAACATCTTCCAGGCGACTGCCGATCTGCTCAGCGTAAAAATCCACCGCCGCCCTTCCCAGACATATGATATCCAGTGCCTGTTCACTCATGGCAGTCGCAGTCCTTGGGTGGCCGGGGCTTGGCGCCAGTCAGAGAGTAGTGCACGACACGGTACCTTGATCATGTGCTGGTCTCTTCTTGATTTGAGGTTCTCGACTCGCTACCAGGCCGGGGCATACACCCCCGAAGTTGCGATGATCTGCCTGATGAGTCGGCTCGCAATCGTTCGGACCGACTCGCTACCACCACGCTGAGGCTACAAAGCGATGGTGCAGACCGCATGATCTTCACCCGGCAACAATCGGACCCCGGGGATACCCACACAAAGTCGTGCAGACCGTGCCTTTCAAATCGGCGCTGTTCATATCAGCATGTGCTTGCCTCATGATCTTCCCCCCCACCGGCGTGGCTGTTAGTAATACTAGTGGCTGTTAGTAATACTAAAGGAATAAATTTTCTATTTCAATATTTTTTTAGAAAATTTTTAACAAACAGACGATCTCCACTGGGTTGTGCCAGATTCTCCCGCACGCTCCCTCAAGCGGCTTGAAGTACCGCCGGACCCTGGTCCGGCACGATGGCGTAGCGATCCGGACACCGGGCGCGGAACACACCGGACCACGCACGTCCTCCTGCCTCCCTTGCCGCGCCAACGCGAGTACCCATCGCCGAAGGGCCCCGGGCGCTCGATCTCCCGACCGTTGGCCCAAACCGGCACCGGAAACCCGGCGACCAGCGTTTCCATCAGCGGGATGATCTGTTCGGCGTCAAGCAGCTTAACGCCAAACAGCGCGCGCACCCGCTCCGGGTGCAGGGTCAGCTCGATCCGCGTGCCAGCGAACCCGCCAGCGCCGATTGGCACCGGCTGGAGCGCCAGCAGATCGGCGGTCGCAAAATCCGCCGACCACCCGCGAGTCCGGATGCGGATCAGGCTGGCCGCGAACAGGGCGGCGGCAAAGCCGATCCCGAACGGATTCTCGCGGGCCGGATCGGCGATCTCCTTGAAGCCGCTCTGGCCGATGAGAAACAGAATGTCCGGGGATTCGATACCGGAGCCATCGTCGGTGATGGTCGGACGGGTGGTATCGGGCTCGAAATCCACGCCAATGCGCGACGCGCCCGCGCGCCAGCCATTCTGGAGCAACTCGGTCAAGAACGTGTCGGCGCGACGGAACTGATCGCGCATTGAAGTGCTTACATCGGCCCGGGACGAACCTCCTACATAGCGCGATCGCCCTGTGAACGCCCCGCAGTTCCTTGCCTGAATTGCTTTCCTGTTGATACGCTTGCTGGAACATGCACATATGGCAAGCATGGCGAACTAGAGAGAGGTATCCGTAAAATGTCACAGATCGAGCGGAATGAACCAGGTTGCGGCCACCTGCACCGGCGATCCATGCTCGCGATATGCGGTGCGGTCGCTGGTCTCGGACTGATCGGCGGCGGGCTGGTCGGCGGTCCGGCACATGCTCAGGCGCTGACCAAGGCGCAGCGTGACGCGATGACCGCGGACGAGATCATCGAGATGATGAAGCACGGCAACGAGCGGTTTCGGACCGGCACGCCCAAGGATCGCGACTGGCTGGCCCAGCAGCGGGCGACCGCCGCGGGTCAGCATCCTGCGGCGGTGCTGTTGAGCTGCATCGATTCGCGCGCCCCGGCCGAGGTCGTGCTCGACTTGGGGATCGGCGATGTCTTCAACAGCCGTATCGCCGGAAACGTCGCCGATGTCGCCGTTCTGGGCGGGATGGAGTTCGCTTGCCGGCTGGCCGGCGCCAAGGTCGTGCTGGTCATGGGGCACACGGCCTGCGGTGCCGTAGCCGGGGCGATCGCCGGCGCGCAACTCGGCAACCTGACCGCGCTCCTCGCCAAAATCGCGCCGGCAGTCGAGGCGGCCGATTTTGCCGGCGAGCGTTCGGCCGACAATCCGGCCTTCGTCGACGCTGTCGCGCGCACCAATGTCGCGCTGACGATGGAAGGCATTCGCAGGGACAGCTCCGTTCTGGCGGAGATGGAACGTCAGGGCGAAATCAAGATCGTTGGTGCGATGTACGACCTCGAAACCGGAGCCGTCGAATTCTTCACCTGACCGGCCCAGTGGCGGTCGAGATCCACTCGCCGTACATCGACTTCGTCACCGACGCCACCACGATCACCGTACGCCGCGGCCAGCCTTTCGCCCCGTGTGTGTTCAAGGGCCTGGTGAAGGGCATCGAGGCCTTGCCGCCCGACGGGCGGATCGAGGTCCGCGCCGCATTCTACTTCGCCGGTCAGCGCTGCGGTGCCGCGCGGCGGTGGTTCACCGTGGTCATCGGGGAGCACGGCGAGCCGCTCGACGACCACGCCGCATCCCTGGTCGCCACGGCCACTGAAGGTGACATGGCCTATCGGGGTGATGCGCCGAAGGCTCCGTTGTTGACGGTGGTCATCGAGCAAGTCGGAACCGGCAGGCGGGAACTGGACTGGACCCTGTTGTACTCCGCCGACGGCGCGCTCCGGTCACGCCGACGCGGGCGCAGCGAACTCGGCGACGCCTACCGGAGCGTCGTCGATCGGTTCTACCGCGAGCTGGAGCAGTGTATCGCGAGCGACCATTCA